>JBGUGY010000126.1:0-4236 GCA_045111775.1 Bacteroidaceae bacterium
GAAAATAGCCTTAAAGTTTCCAAAATGCCATTAAAAGAAAGCCTCACTTCAGCTCCAGCTCCTGCTGCAGACGGATGATTTCGTCGCGATATTGGGCGGCTTGGAGGAAATCGAGTTTCTTGGCAGCCTCCTTCATCAGCTTGCGAGTGTTCTCGATGCTCTTTTCGAGCTGTGGCTTAGACATGTAGCCCACGATTGGGTCGGCGGCATAAGTGTGCTCCTCCTCAATGTAGACCTTCTTCTTTTTGATGTCGGCGCGCTGTTCGTCCACCTTCTCGCCGCTTCCGATGAGATCGGCCATTTTTCGTTCTTTTGTAATCTGCTTAGGCGTGATGCCATGCTCTTGGTTGTAAGCAAGTTGCTTTTCGCGGCGGCGGTTAGTCTCATCGATGGTTTTCTGCATGCTTTCCGTAATGTTGTCGGCATACATTATCACCATTCCGTTTACGTTTCGTGCGGCGCGTCCGGCTGTCTGGGTTAGTGCGCGGTGCGAGCGCAGGAATCCTTCCTTGTCGGCATCGAGAATGGCAACGAGCGATACTTCGGGCAGGTCGAGGCCTTCTCTCAGCAGGTTTACGCCCACCAGAACGTCGTATGCTCCGGCGCGAAGGTCGTCCATTATCTTCACGCGGTCGAGCGTGTCAACATCGCTGTGGATGTAGTTTGTGCGTATGTCGTGGTTCAGCAGATATTCGGTCAGCTCTTCAGCCATTCGCTTGGTCAGGGTGGTTACGAGAACGCGCTCGTCTTTCTCCTTGCGGAGTTCGATTTCTTCCAGAAGGTCGTCAATCTGATTCATGCTCGGGCGGACTTCGATGATAGGGTCGAGAAGTCCGGTAGGGCGGATAAGCTGCTCAACCACAACGCCTTCGCTCTTCTGTAGCTCGTAATCCGCCGGCGTTGCGCTGACGTATATCACTTGGTTCGTTATCGCCTCGAATTCTTCGAACTTCAGCGGACGGTTGTCGAGTGCTGCCGGCAGTCTGAATCCGTATTCGACCAGATTGGTCTTTCGGGCGCGGTCGCCGCCGTACATCGCCGATATTTGCGGAACGCTTACGTGGCTCTCGTCAATCACCATCAGAAAATCCTTCGGGAAGAAGTCGAGCAGACAGTATGGTCGTTCGCCGGCTTTTCTTCCGTCGAAATATCTCGAATAGTTCTCGATTCCGCTGCAATGTCCAAGTTCGCGAATCATCTCGATATCGTACGTTACGCGCTCGTGCAGACGCTTTGCTTCGAGCATCTTGCCCATGCTTTCGAGTTCCTGAACGCGCAGGGTCATGTCATCCTCAATCATGCGAATGGCTGCCTGTGTGCTGTCCTGCGATGTCATGAAAAGGTTGGCAGGGTAGATTTTGAACGCGTCGTAAGACATCTGCTTGTGTCCTGTAATCGGGTCGATTTCATCGATTGAGTCGATTTCATCGTCCCAAAATATGATGCGCAGAATATTGTCGGCGTATGCCAGATAGATATCCACCGTGTCGCCCTTTACTCTGAAGCAACCGCGTTTCAGTTCGATGTCGTTTCTAACATAAAGACTGTCTACCAGTCTGCGAAGAAACACGTTGCGGTCTATAATCTTGCCCTTGTGAACCTCTATCACGTTGTTGTAGAAGTCGTTAGGATTTCCCATGCCGTAGATGCACGAAACCGAGCTAACCACTATTACATCGTTTCTGCCCGAGAGCAGCGACGATGTGGCGGCAAGCCTCAAACGGTCGATTTCATCGTTTATGGCAAGGTCTTTCTCTATGTAAAGGTCGGTGGCAGGCAGATAAGCCTCCGGCTGATAATAGTCGTAGTACGAAACATAGTACTCCACGGCGTTGTTCGGGAAGAAACTCTTCATCTCGCCATAAAGCTGGGCGGCAAGCGTCTTGTTGTGGCTCAGGATGAGCGTAGGCTTGTTGATGTTCTTTATTACGTTTGCAATAGTAAACGTCTTTCCCGAACCCGTAACGCCCAGCAGAGTCTGCGCCGGCATTCCGCTCAGAACGCCGTCTGTCAGCTGCCTTATGGCTTCGGGCTGGTCGCCTGTGGGCTGATAGTTTGAAACGATTTCAAAATCCATGCTGTACTATTTTGTAATATATGGGGTGCGAATATACAAAGAATCTTCTGTTGAAGCCGTAAATTTTATTTAAAATGATGCAATAAATACTTATTTTGAAAGTTATATATTGGTTAATTCAATGTTTTTTATTAATTTTGCCCGCTGAAACGTATATAATTATTATAAACTTTCGGAGTGGACAACCGTTCCTTAACTGAATAATGAGAAAAGTTTTTTTGAATATCTGCGCTGTTGCACTCTTGTTCACCAGTTGTGGTGGCATGACAAAGCTTGCAAAATGCTCGGATTACGATTACAAGTACGAAGCTGCCAAGGCATACTATGCCGACGGAATGTATGGCAGCGCTGCAACCTTACTGGAAGAATCTATAGCCATCATGAAGGGTACAGACAAGGCGGAGGAATCGCTCTATCTGCTTGCAATGTGTAATATGAAGATGGGCGACTACGATTCGGCTGCCAAGTTCTTTACTACTTATTACAACTCTTACCCTAAGGGCAAATACACAGCCTTGGCAAGATTTAACTGTGGCAGGGCTCTATATAGCGATACGCCGAACCCGCGTCTCGACCAGACATCAACGGTTAAGGCTATCAGCGAGTTGCAGAACTTTATCGACTACTTCCCAGAGTCACATCTGAAGGACAGAGCCGAGAAGATGCAGTTCGAGTTGCAGGACAAGCTTGTCGAGAAGGACTTCCTTGCAGCGAAGTTGTACTTCGACCTTGGCGGATACTTCGGCAACTGCACAAGCGGCGGAAACAACTATCAGGCGTGCATCATCACGGCACAGAACGCCCTGAAGGATTATCCTTACTCTGAGTACAGAGAAGATTTGTACTATCTTATTCTGAAGAGCAAGTACAACCTCGCCGCACAGAGTGTTGAGTCTAAGCAGGACGAGCGTTACCGCGATGCCATTGACGAGTACTACGGCTTCAAGAACGAGTTTCCTGAAAGCAAGTACACAAAGGAAGTAGACAAAATCTTCAAGGAGAGTAGCAAACGAGTTAAAAATTAAAAACATTATACAGGATTATGGATTACAAGAAGACCAATGCGCCTACCAATACCACTACGCGCAATCTTATGGATTTCTGTAAAGGTACAGACAACATCTACGAGAGTATCTCAATCATGGGCAAGAGAGCAAACCAGATTTCAGTAGACATCAAGAACGAGCTGTCAAAGAAACTTCAGGAGTTTGCATCTTACAACGACAGTCTCGACGAGGTGTTCGAGAACCGCGAGCAGATTGAGATTTCCCGTTTCTACGAGAAGCTTCCAAAGCCAAGTCTCATCGCTATTCAGGAGTTCGAGGAAGGCAAAATCTACTTCCGCAACCCTGCAAAGGAGAAGGAGAACCTTGATTAAGAACCACAAAACGCAGATATATGATTCAGCGAATACAGACGCTATACATGCTTGCTGTTGAGATTCTGCTGATTGTATGTCTATGCAGCCCTGTAGGACGGTTCGTCTCTGCCAACGGCGAGACTGTTGGCGTAATGAACAACCTTACGTTCCGCAACGGCAACGACGAGGTCTTGTCATACTCTCTGTGGGCACTTTGTACTATCATTTCGATAGTGCTTATAACCACAGCGATGGCAATTCTCCTATACCGCAAAAGAATGCGCCAGATTAGATTCTTGGTGTTCAATACCATTCTTCTTGCCGGATACTGCATAGCTTACATTGCCTTTGTTTTCGTATTCAAGGGGCAGAGCGAGGATGCATCGTTTACTCCAACATTGTACGTTGCATTTCCGGTTGTGAGCATGATACTTAATTGGTTGGCAATCCGTTCAATCGGCGCAGATGAAATGCTGGTTAGGGCTGCCGACAGAATAAGATAAAAATGAATAGGTTATAGATGATTTCTCTTCTATAACCTATTATTTTTTGCAAGATTCTGTTGCTGAATGATAATGCGAATTGCATACTCACGTTTTTTTTGATGCTGCCGAATTCTTGCGTCCCTTCGGTAGCAAGTGACCATTGGTCGAGGTGGAAATTCGGCTGAGGTCAATTGTGCTGTTACTCTTTTACATCTTCGAAGATGTGCAACCTGTTTGCAAAGTCATAAGCGAAAATGCGACTATTGTTTTGATATTGGACATCAAATAGCATCCAACCATCATTTGTCTGCTTT
>JBGUGY010000127.1:0-5483 GCA_045111775.1 Bacteroidaceae bacterium
AACTCCTCATCTTTTTACATTTTTTTAGAAATAATTACAATAATTTTGTATTTTATTTAAAAATAAATATATTTGCAGATGTAAGTCTAACAGAATGAATTTCTGAATATATGAAGAAGATTTTTTTATTTTTTATATCGTTTGTTCTATTGCCGATGTTTGCAATGGAAGCAAAATCACAAGAGATAAAAGGAGGGCTGTCTATTGAATTTAGTGAATCTGATATGTTACCTAAATCAATAAATGTGCTTCAAAATATAAGGGTTGGCTGGAACTTGGGAAACACCTTCGAGGCTATTCCCGAAGAGACATCGTGGGGCAATCCGCGAACCAGCCAGAAACTCATTGACTTTGTAAAGTCGCTCGGCTTCAACGCTATACGCATACCGATAGCCGTAAATGCACATACCGACAAGAACAACAATATCTCAAAGGCATGGCTCAAGCGAGTGGCTCAGGTTGTTGACTATTGCATAAAGGATTCGATGTATGTCATCCTATCGTGCAGTTATACCGAGGGTTGGATTAAATTCGACGGCGGAAAGGACTACGACCTTAAGCAGATTGTCGCCATCCGTAACATCTGGGAGCAGATAGCCATGCAGATGGCAGCGTACGACGAGCATCTGATTTTTGCTTTTGCTTCGCGACTCAGCGTGAGTGACATCTCGTATCTCGACAAGTTCATCCTTCTTCAGCAAAACTTCATTGATGCGGTGCGCCAGACGGGCGGCAGAAACATGTATCGCACGCTGCTCATCCAAGGACCTAACCTCGATATGGCAGAAACCGTAAAGTACATGCACCTGCCATCAGACTATAACGAAGGCTATTTGGGCGTTGAGGTGGCATACTACACGCCGTGGAACTTCTGCGGACTGCGAACAGACGAGTCGTGGGGCAACTACTCATGGTTTTGGGGCGAGAAGAACCGCCAGAAGAAGGTCGATGGGGTAGACCGTAACTCGCCCGGATGGAGCGAGGAGAATTATATGAGCGACTATTTCTCGCGAATGGACAGAAAATTCGTACAGAAAGGCATTCCGGTGGTTATCGGCGAATGTGGAGTTATTCACCGCTCGCTGCCAACCGGTCAGTTGCAGAAGGCGCACGAAAATTCACGTTATCTGTATATGTTCGAATACACCAAGACGGCGCGCAACAACGGTATCGTGCCTTTTGTATGGGACGACGGACAGAGAGTCGCCAACAACATGTGCATGATACGCCGTCAGGACTTCACCATCTTCGATAGCAACGTTCTGCAAGCCGTTATGGATGGCGTTCAGCAAAGCGAATATCCTAAAAACAAGTAAATACATAGATGCATACAAGAGAAGAGAAACTTCAGGCATTCGGCAGACTGCTGGATGTGATGGACACTTTGCGCGAAAAGTGTCCGTGGGACAAGAAACAGACATTTCAGTCGCTGCGCCCAAACACAATCGAGGAAACATACGAGCTGTGCGATGCTCTGCTGAGAGAAGACAAGTTTGAGATTAGCAAGGAACTTGGCGATGTTCTGCTGCACATTGTCTTTTACGCAAAGATTGGCAGCGAGACGGGCGATTTCGACATTGCCGACGTTTGCAACAAACTGTGCGACAAGCTAATCTACCGCCATCCGCATGTGTATGGCGACACGGTGGCAAACAACGCAAAGGAAGTGTGCGAAAACTGGGAGCAGTTAAAGGTAAAGGAGAAGGATGGCAACAAAACCGTGCTTTCGGGCGTTCCGTCGGCATTACCTTCGCTCATAAAGGCATACCGCGTTCAGGACAAGGCGCATAACGTAGGCTTCGACTGGGAACAGCCTGCCGATGTGTGGGACAAGGTTCACGAGGAGGTTGATGAACTGAAGGCCGAGCTGGAGAAGGGCGACAAGGAAAACTCAACGGCTGAGTTCGGCGATTTCCTGTTCAGCCTCGTAAATGCAGCCCGACTCTATCATATCAATCCCGACACCGCGCTTGAGCGTACAAACGCCAAGTTTATCAGGAGATTCGGCTACGTTGAGCAGCAGACAATAGCGCAGGGAAAGAACATGAAGGATATGACTCTTTCGGAACTCGATGCTTTGTGGAACGAGGCAAAATCGCTCGAAAAAGCCGATAAAAAATAAAATAAACCGTTATTTTTTTGCTTTTTAGTTAAAAATAGTTATCTTTGTGACTATTGAGTTGAAGAAATTATTGTAAAACTTTAAAACAAAACTATAATGAAGAAAATCGTATCAATATTGATTTGCTCTCTCTTTGCTTTGGGGGCAAATGCACAGGGTTTCGATGCAAGTAAGAATTATCAGGGTGAGAACTTGCAGGCTTATATCGGACAGACAGTAAGAGTTCGTGCTAAACCAGCCGACAAGCAGGCTGTTGGTTACGGAAGCTTCTTTAAGGTTCCGAAGTTTGCCGGTGGCGAGGTTTATTCACCAAACGAGCAGGGTAATACCGAATATGCAGCACTTCGCGGACGCTTGTTCCACGTAGTTGACGTGTTCTCTCGCGAGGCTGATGCTGCCAATGGTGAGAAGGTAGGAGCATGGCAGACTCTCGACGCTACAAAGGTCTACTATCTGGTTATGACAAATGCCGATGATACAGTATATTATAAGTATCCTGACAAGGAGGCAAGCTATCAGCTTATCTCTGATGCTTACGTTGCTGCATCAAAAGAGGGCATGGTTGGCAACACTTACTGCCTTGTTAAGAAGTTCGCTTTCAGAAAGTACGGCTCAACAGAGACATTCGGTGCTGCAATCCCTTCAATGTGGACAATTACAGACTTCGTGTTGAATCCTGTTACTTGTGCCGGATTCATGTATAAGATTGAGAGCGACCAGGGTCAGGTTTCTACAATCTCTTTGCAGAACTTGCAGAAGGTATTCATCTCAAAGGCTCAGTTCATCGAGCTTACAGAGAAGTACCCAACTGATTTCGACAAGGCTCTTAACGGTGGTCCTTATGTAGGTGAGCCAGAAGAGTTGCTTATCCTGAAGTGGGGACAGCCTGACAGCAAGGCTAACGGCATCTACACTTACAAGGCTAAGAAGTTTAGAGCAACAGTTAAGGCTGGAAAGGTTGCAGCTGTTGCAGCTATTAAGTAACAAGATAACTGAAAAAAAAAGGGAGTGCTGCATGTTGGATTACATGCGGCACTTTTTTTTCGGTAGATGCCAGTAAACTGAGTTAGTGCCAGACTTGGTCGGACCTGATATTGAAATCTGATATATTTTGGGAATGAAATTCATATCTAGCCAATAAAAGACATCGCCCATACTGGCTGTTTTAGAAATATTGCTGTCCGGTAAAATGACTATCTTTGCCCATGGTTACATAATTTATGATGTCAAAAGCAAAGGTAACCAAAAGGGCTGATACATCATTAGAAGTGTCAGCCCTAATTTTATCTTAACTTTAAAAGTTTACCGGACAGCAATATTTTAGAAAAGTCAGGCTTTTGAACGCAAAAAGAGGGACTGTACGCAAATAGGCGCAGCCCCCCTGAAGGTTATATGTGAAATAAAAGGTTAACTCCAATGAATACCGAATATTGCCAATGCTACGGCAAGGGTGAAGAGCACATTGAACGTCTGGGCACCCACGAAGGCCAATGTGGCTTTTTTGTTCTCCTTGTTGATGAGGGCGCGGAAATCGGTTTCAAGTCCGATTGACACAAAGCCGAGAGTGAAGAACAACGTCTGTAGTGCCTTCAGACTTTTACTGAGCGGAGCATAGCCCTCACCGGCAAAGAACAGCGAGAATACCAGCGAAGCCAGCACAAAGCCGATGACAAATTTAGGGAAGCGGTCCCATAGTAGGTGGGCTGAAGGCTTCTGGCCGTCAAGACCTGTCTTGTTTTGGCTGGTTGCTGCCCAGTAGATGGCAATGGCAAAGGCTGCAACGCCCAGAAGCACATTCTGCGAGAATTTAACAATGGTGGCAATTTTAACAGCCTCGTCGCCGTAGATAGTGCCTGTGGCAACTACGGCTCCAGTGGTGTCGATAGTACCGCCTATCCATGCCCCGGCAAGAGTGTCGTTCAGTCCTATGAGATGGGCGAGGAAAGGCATGAGTACAATCATCGGAACGGCGATGACGAGTACCAGTGAGACCACAAACGAGAGTTTCTTTGAATCGCCCTTGATTACTCCGGCACTGGCTATGGCTGCGGCCACGCCACAGATTGATACGCCGCTCGACATCATCAGCGCGAGTTCCTTGTCAATTTTCAGACGGCGGAACAGCCAGAAGGCAAAGTTCCACACGGTAAACACAACGATGACGGCCTGAATGAGTCCGAGAGCACCGCTCTTGAGCAGGTCTTGGAAAAAGATGGTAGTGCCTAACAGGATGAGGCCGATTTTTACGTACAGTTCGGATGCCAGAGCCTTTCTTATCCAGGCCGGAGTGCCCCAGATGTTGTTGATTAAGAGGCCGATGATGAGCGAGAAAATTACCGCCTCGAGTCCGAGATTGTTTACGGCCGAGTTTCCGCCGATGGTGAGAGCCGCAACAGCTATGGCAAACAGCGGCAGAAAGCCTATAGTGTTTTTTATATTCTTGCCCTGTAGCAGGAATATTACGGCAACAGCCACATAACTGATGATGCCGAATGTTATGATGCCTGCAAGATTCTGGTTGGCAAATACATTACCAAGTTCAGATAATCCGTTCCAAGCATATTTTACGGGTGTTGCCGCCCATCCGACCGAGACGAACGCTGATACGGCTATCACAATGACAAGCAGTCCGATGATGGTTGCTATCCAGTCTTCCGACAGATTGATTTTATTTGCTTTGCTCATAAGATTCTTTTTTTACAGATTGTTCTTTATTTCAGTTTCGAGTTGCTCCTTGGTGGTCCTTCCGCGATGCTCCCATGCTATCTGACCGTGTTTGTAGATGCGAAGGGTTGGGAGAGTCTTGATATTCTGTGTCTTGATTACGTCGAGGTTCTCGTCAAGTTCAATGCTTACCACCTTAACTTTGCCGTCAAACTCATTCTTCAGTTCCTCGATTGTAGGCTGAAGTTTGAGACATCCTGGGCAATGGCGTGAGGCAAAATCGACAAACACCACTTCGTTGTTTTTCAGCAGTTTCTCAAAGTATTCCGGAGTGAATTCGCCCTTTTGCGCCTTTGAATAGACGGGATATCCGGCGCCAACCCATCCAGAGATGCCTTCGGGCAGATAATATACTTGGGCGAATCCCTTCTCCTTTAGTTTCTTTGCCAGCGATACGCTTCGGCCTGGCCCGATGGAATAGGTGATGGTTAGAGCGTTAGGGTCGAGCGTACTGATAACTTTGTTTAGTGCAACGCTGTCGCGTACTGGCGCCTGAACGGCTCCGCGAAGATGGTTTACTGCAAATTCGTCGGCTCCGCGGGCATCGAGAATCTGAACCTTTTTGGCTGCAACGATTTTTTCGTACAGTTCTTTTGTTGTAGCAGTCTGCTGCAACTTCTGTGCATAGACAGACAGG
>JBGUGY010000128.1:0-2946 GCA_045111775.1 Bacteroidaceae bacterium
GAAGAAGGCTGCTGCTGATCGGACTGCTTCTGGCCAGTTTCTGTTTTGGATTCTTCTGCATTGTCGGCATTAGCATCCTCTCCAGACTTGGGAATGGCATAACGGCCATCCTCAGTCTCGACAACTTCTGTAGGAGGCTCGTCAGGAACCTTTGATGCCATGCCAGGAATGTCAATGTCTTCCATTTCACTTTTCTGACCTTCGTTGCGGGTCATGTCCATGAAAATCACCACCGCATAATATATCGCGTAGGCGAAAGTCAGTACAACTGCAAAAATTGCGAATGCGCTCATTTTTCTGTTATCCTTTAAATAATTAATCTTTTCGGCTGCAAAGGAACTACATTTTTGGGATTCATTCAGGAATTATTAGAAAAAATTGAAATTTTAACATTTTGGAGGGTGAATACAGACATTTTGGAGATTGATGTTAGAAATACGTTCCTGATTTAGCATAAAATTATTTTGAATATAATGAATATTAAGAGGTGATTGCATAATATAAGTTAAAAGGTTTAAACTTATCCAAATTATTACTATATATTCAATGAAAATCATTACTTTTGCACCCGCAATACAGTTCTGTACGGAATTTCCGTGAAGACAAGTAAAAAAGTATATATGGTAAGGATAACAAAGTATTCCGGGTTTACAAATCAGAAGGGATGGAAGCCACAGTTCTTGGCTCATGTGAGATGGCTTCCATACATGAGGTATGCATAGTTCTGACATACCTTTGAGGGTAGTTCGTATTACATATTTGGTATTATTTGATTGTTCCTGTACCCATAGGTATACGGAAATGTAGGTTAATACCTGCAGAAATCAATTCTGATTACAAAAATAACACAAAATATATAAGATGGTAAATAGTAAAGAACTGACAATAGGGGCATGGGTAAGAAGCAGTAAGGACATAGCGCAAGTGACGGCCCTTTACAAAGAAGAGGATGGCATACACGTTGAAGGGAATTTGTTTTGTGCTGATGACCCGTCGCCAGAGGATGTGGTGACGCTGATTCCTGACGGGCTGGATCCTGTGCCTCTGACTGCAGAATTGCTGGAGAAGAACGGATGGGTAAAAACCTTAACCAATCCCATCACGTACATTCATCCTTTGCTTGGCGACAGCAATAAGGTCGTTTTTGACGGAGAACCTCATTTCCGTGAAGTCGAGGTGCTATATGTGCACCATCTGCAGAACCTTTTGGCAATTGCAAACAAGCAAAATGTCGATATTGACTTACAGACACTCTGCAAGTAGAACAAACAAACTTCTCAATTTCTGATGATGGCAATAGGTGTGATACATAAGATGTATCAGCCTTATGCCTCATAAGAAAGTGTTTTGTGGACTCAATCTCTTCACATACTCGAAAAAACACGCCTATACTCTGCGGAATCTGTCAAATTTTGGCACTTTCCGCAGAGTATAGGCTATTTTTTTTATGCATCAAACAATGATTCAGCAGTGATTACTGACTGGAATTCGTCAGAATAGCTGTTGCGCTTTACACCTGCAGCTGATACCAGAACAAGATGGATGGCTTTGTCCGTTCCAGATTCTTCTATGAATCGAGAACGACGGTTTTGTATCTTGGCATCCTCAGTAGCATCCATCTCATACGGCTCTTTTGTAAACTTCATCTCGCAGATGTCAATCACATTGTCGCTACGGTCTATCAACAAGTCTATCTGCGCTCCCTTCTGACCTGCGGCACTATTGCATGAACGCCAAGAGCAGACGGTGCTGATGGTTCCATATATGCCAAGGGCTTTCTTGATCTGAGAGACATGGAGCAGGCAGATGCGCTCAAAGGCCAAACCGCACCAGTTGTAATAGATGGGGGTGCCTGTCTGGGATGACCAGAAGTGTTCATCGTCCTGTCTGTTCTGCTTGATGAACCTATAATAAAATAATGTATATGAGTCGATAAGCTGGAACATCGCGCCTTTCAATCTCTGACCAAAGGCTTTGTATCTGCGGATAAAGCCACAGGCTTCGAGGTCTTCAAGTATCTCGGACAACTTTCCGTTATCCGACAGACGGCCTTCGGTGATAAGTTCCTCGCGCGTCATTCCTATGCGCTTGGTTCCAAGGGTATTGACGACTTTGATGTATGGCGCAGGATTCTTGAATAGTGAGGCATAAAGCTCGTTAAACTCGTTGACAAGTTCGCCGTCTGGGTTGAAAAAAAGGTTGTCGATGTTCTGGGCAAGGCTTAAGCCTCGTTCAAGTTTCGACCAATAGAATGGAATGCCTCCCATCACCATATAGCACTCCATCAATTGGCGGCGATTCATGCCCAGTTTCCTGTGAATGGCGTATTTCTCGCATTCATTCATGGTGAAGGGTTGCAAGTGAATCTTCGTGTTTACCCGATTGTGTAGCCCGCCATGATCTTTGATTACTTTGTTGATAATCCAAGAGGTTGCCGAACCACAGATGATGAGGATAATGTCTTTTCTGGCCGAGGCCCACCCGTTCCAGAAATTCTCCAATGCAGGAATGAACCCTGAGCGTTGGGTATCCATCCAAGGCATTTCATCAATGAAAATGATTTTCTTTGGTTCTTCGGATTGCCGGATAATGTCTTTCAACATATCAAAAGCTTCAAGCCAGGTCTTTGGCATTGCGGGTTTCTTCATGCCGTACTCACGAAGTGACAATTTCCAGGCAGCCAGTTGCTTTTTCATCGGCGATTTTGCCAATCCCGTATGATAGAAAGTAAAATTGTTGGCGAATGTTTCTCTGACAAGATATGTCTTGCCAACACGTCTGCGACCATACACAGCCACAAACATCGAATCTTCCTCACGCATTGCGCTGAGAAGCTGCTCTTGTTCCTTTTTTCTACCTATCAGCATGTTCAGATACGTTTTGTGACTGCAAAGATACAAAAAATATGCTTATACTCTGCGGAAAGTGGCAAAAATTTAAAGATTC
>JBGUGY010000129.1:0-4911 GCA_045111775.1 Bacteroidaceae bacterium
TATCCAAACATCGAGATTGTACCTTTGAAGACTAAATATCCACAGGGTGGTGAGAAGCAGCTTATCGACGCAGTTATCCGCCGTCAGGTTCCTGCTCCTCCAGCAATTCCTATCAGCGTAGGCGCAGTTGTTCAGAACGTAGGTACTGCATACGCCGTTTACGAGGCAGTAATGAAGAACAAGCCATTGTTCGAGCGTATCGTTACAGTTACAGGTAAGAGCCTTGCACAGCCAAGCAACTTCCTTGCTCGTATGGGTACACCGATGAGCCAGTTGATTGAGGCTTGCGGCGGACTTCCATCAGATACAGGTAAGGTTATCGGCGGTGGCCCTATGATGGGTAAGGCACTCATGAATATCGAAGTGCCAATCTGCAAGGGTTCATCAGGCGTTCTTATCATGAACGACAAGGAGGCAAAGCGCGGAAAGGCAAGTAACTGTATCCGCTGTGCCAAGTGTGTTAGCGCATGTCCTATGGGATTGGAGCCATTCTTGTTGGCTACAGTTTCGGCAAAGGCTAACTGGGAGAAGGCTGAGGCTGAGGACATCACATCATGTATTGAGTGCGGTTCTTGCCAGTTTACTTGTCCTTCGCGCAGACCTCTGCTCGACAATATCCGTATCGGTAAGCAGACAGTAATGGGCATTATCAGAGCCCGTAACACTAAATAATTAAGAAAATGGGAAAATTAACAATATCTTTGTCACCACACGTACACAGCGGCGACAGTGTACAGAATAACATGCTCAATGTTATCATTGCGCTTGTGCCTGCTGCGTTGTTCTCATTGTACGCGTTTGGTGTTGGTGCTGCTGTTGTAATGCTCACATCAGTTGCAGCATGTGTGTTCTTTGAATGGGCAATTACACGATTCATTCTGAAGGCAGAGCCAACCGTTTGCGACTTGTCTGCTGCCCTCACTGGTCTGTTGCTCGGCTTCAACCTGCCAAGTAACCTTCCTATCTGGATTATCATCATCGGTGCGCTCGTTGCCATCGGCATCGGCAAGATGACATTCGGCGGTCTTGGCTGCAACATCTTCAACCCTGCGCTCGTTGGTCGTGTATTCCTTCTTATTTCGTTCCCTGTGCAGATGACAACATGGCCAGAGGCTGGTCAGCTCGGTGCTTATACCGATGCAACAACCGGTGCAACTCCATTGTCTGTCATGACAACAGCCATCAAGAGCGGCGATGCTTCAGTATTGAGCCAGCTTCCAAGTTCTATGGATATGCTTCTCGGAACTTACTCACAGGGCGGTGCAGGCTGTCTTGGTGAGATTTCAGCTCTTGCATTGCTCATCGGCTTTGCATGGATGCTTTTCAAGAAGACAATCACATGGCATATTCCTGTATCTATCATCGGTACAGTTCTTGTGTTTGCAGGACTTTTGCACGTTGCAAATCCTGTATATGCCGATCCGTTCCAAGTGTTGTTCAGCGGTGGTCTGATGTTGGGTGCTATCTTCATGGCAACCGACTATGTTTCATCACCAATGAACTCAAAGGGACAGGTTATTTATGGTGTAGCAATAGGTTTCCTTACAGTTGTAATCCGTAACTTCGGTGCTTATCCAGAAGGTATGTCGTTTGCAATTCTTATAATGAATGCCTTTACACCACTTATCAACAATTATTGTAAACCTAAAAGATTTGGGGAGGTTGTTAAGAAATGAAAAAGCTTGATTCTACTATTGGTAATATGGCCATTGTACTGACCGTTGTGTCGGTTGTGGCCGCTGGTATTCTGGCTTATGTAAACCAGATGACAGCCCCTCAGATTGAGAAGATTAAGGCAGAGAACCTTGCTGCTGGTATCCAGAAGGTTCTTGTTGCTGAAGCAGCTCCTGTAGTTCAGAAGGTTGATACAATGAAGAACGAGAAGGGCGATATCACTGCCATCATCTACAACACCGACAAGGGTGCAGCCGTACAGAGTACAGACCCTAACGGTTTTGGCGGTAACCTTACAATCCTCGTTGGTTTTGATGAGGCTGGAAGCATCAAGGGCTATCAGGTTCTTGAGACTGCCGAGACTCCGGGACTTGGAGCAAAGGCTTCTACTTGGTTCCAGAAGGACGGCAAGGGCAACATCATCGGGAAGAATCCGGGCGAGAAGGAGCTTGTTGTAAGCAAGGACGGTGGCGATGTTGATGCCATCACTGCTTCAACAATCACAAGCCGCGCATTCCTCCGTGCCGTTAATGCAGCATACAAGGCTTACAAGAGCGGCGCATCATGCAGCGCGCCTGCCGTTGCTGCCGACGAGTGCGTAAATGATTCGGTTGCCGAGACTTCAACATGTAGTAACAAATAAAAGAAAGGAGTATCGATATGAATAATTTTAAAATTCTGCTAAACGGTATCATTAAAGAGAACCCTACGTTTGTACTCCTTTTGGGTATGTGTCCTACACTGGGTACAACATCATCGGCTATCAACGGTATGTCTATGGGATTGGCGACAACGGCAGTTTTGATTTTCTCAAACTTCCTCATCTCGCTTATCAAGAACCTTATTCCTGATATGGTTCGTATCCCATCTTACATCGTGGTGATTGCCAGCTTGGTAACAATCCTTCAGATGGTTCTTCAGGCATACGTGCCAGATGTTTACGCATCTCTTGGTCTGTTCATCCCGCTTATCGTTGTAAACTGTATCATCCTTGGTCGTGCCGAGGCTTTTGCAGCAAAGAACGGTCCAATCCCATCAATCTTCGACGGTATTGGTATCGGTCTTGGCTTCACCCTTGGTCTTACAACTCTTGGTGCAGTGCGCGAGTTCCTCGGTTCTGGCAAGATTTTCAACTTCGAAATCTTCCCTGAGAACTACGGAATGTTGGTGTTTGTGCTGGCTCCGGGGGCGTTCCTTGCGCTTGGCTATCTTATCGCCATCGTAAACAAGTTAAAAGCATAACCTGTAAAAGTTAAGAATTATGGCATTTATACTTATATTTATTACCGCTATATTTGTGAACAACGTAGTGTTGTCACAGTTCTTGGGTATCTGTCCGTTCCTCGGCGTTTCAAAGAAGATTGAGACAGCCTCTGGTATGGGTGCGGCTGTAGCCTTCGTGCTCACAATCGCAACTATCGTGACATATCTTTTGCAGAAGTTCGTGCTCGACGCATTCGGCTTGCAGTACTTGCAGACTATTGCGTTCATCCTTGTCATTGCAGCACTTGTGCAGATGGTTGAGATTATCTTGAAAAAGGTTTCTCCAGCTCTTTACCAGAGCCTTGGTGTGTTCCTTCCTCTTATCACAACAAACTGCTGTATCCTTGGTGTTGCAATCATCGTGGCACAGGGCACCTACGCAACATACGGCATCGAGCCAAACCTTCTTACTGGTATCGTGTATGCGTTCTCAACAGCTCTGGGCTTTGCACTTGCAATGGTGATCTTTGCAGGTATTCGCGAGCAGCTTGACCTTGTTGAAGTTCCTGCCGGAATGAAGGGTACTGCCATCGCGCTTGTTTCTGCCGGTCTTTTGGCAATGGCATTCATGGGCTTCAGCGGAGTTGATGGTGGATTGAAAGTTCTCTTTGGACTATAAAAATAGCCAAATCATAGTTTTAAATGACGGCTGAACATAGAAGTTCGGCCGTCTTTTTTTGTTTTGAGGCAAATTTATTTCCTTTTTCTGTTGCGTTTGCGAAAAAAATACTATCTTTGCCAGACAATAAAAACACTAATAAGATGAAAGGTACTATATTGGTTACTGGCGGAACCGGATTTATCGGGTCGCACACGGTGGTTGAGTTGCAGAGCGTTGGCTACAAGGTTGTTATTGTCGACAACTTGTCGAACTCTAAGAAAGAGGTTGTTGATGGAATTGAAAAGATTTCAGGAATCAGACCCGACTTTGAGGAAGTTGATTGTACTGATTTCGCCAAACTCGAGGCGGTATTTGCAAAGTATGGTAACATCGACGGAATCATACATTTCGCAGCCAGCAAGGCAGTTGGAGAGAGCGTTCAGAAGCCGCTGCTTTACTATCGCAACAATATAGTGTCACTCATCAACCTGCTTGAGCTTATGCCAAAGTACGGAACAAAGGGAATCATCTTCTCTTCTTCTTGTACGGTATATGGCCAGCCAGACCCGGAGAATCTGCCTGTAACTGAGGCTGCTCCGATTAAGAAGGCTGAAAGCCCTTACGGCAATACAAAGCAGGTAAACGAGGAGATTATTCAGGACTATGTGCATAGCGGTGCAAACGTAAGAGCCATTCTCCTTCGTTACTTTAACCCGATAGGTTCGCACCCAACATCAATCATCGGCGAGATGCCGAACGGTGTTCCGCAGAACCTTATTCCTTACCTTACACAGACTGCCATCGGCATTCGCGAGCAGTTGAGCGTGTTTGGTGACGATTATGATACTCCAGACGGATCATGTATCCGCGACTATATATATGTTGTTGACTTGGCTAAGGCTCATGTCTGCGCAATGGCAAGAATCCTTGAAAACAAGCAGAACGAGCCGGTTGAAATCTTCAACGTAGGAACAGGAAAGGGCGTTTCGGTTCTCGAACTTATCAATACCTTCGAAAAGGTTACAGGCGTTAAATTGAACTACAAGATTGTTGGTCGCCGTGCCGGAGATATCGAGAAGGTTTGGGCTGATCCAAAGAAGGCAAACGAGGTTCTTGGATGGAAGGCCGAAACAAGTCTGGAAGACACTCTCGCAAGTGCTTGGAAATGGCAGGTAAAACTTCGCGAAGAGGGTATTCAGTAAAAAAAGAAATACTTAGAGCAAAATTATATATTGCATAGTAGTTTTGTCGTGTTTTATTTTGTGTTTGTGTTGTAATCATCTCTCACCGTGATGGTGAGGGATGATTTTAATTTGTGGCTAACCGTGCAATATATAAAGAAAATTTGTATAGACTAATTTTCTGTGAACTCA
>JBGUGY010000130.1:0-4259 GCA_045111775.1 Bacteroidaceae bacterium
AATGGGACGAGGAATCGAACCACGTTTTCATGACCGGACCGACAACCACGGTTTTCGAAGGAGAGATTGAGCTGAAGTAATAAAAAAACGACGCAGACAAAACAACACATAAAAGAAAATAGGTATATGGCATTAGTTAACGAAAATTTCTTGAAGTTACCACAGAACTACTTGTTCTCTGATATCGCCAAAAAGGTAAACGGATTTAAAATAGCACATCCAAAGGCAAACATAATCCGACTGGGAATAGGCGACGTAACACTGCCGCTTGCACCGGCTGTAATCGAGGCAATGCACAAGGCTACAGACGAACTCGCAGACAAAAAGACATTCCGCGGATACGGTCCTGAACACGGATACGACTTTCTGCAAGAGGCTATCATCAAGAACGACTTCGCTCCACGCGGCATCCATCTCGAACCAAACGAGATTTTCATCAACGACGGAGCAAAAAGCGATACAGGCAACATAGGCGACATTCTAGGTCTTGACAACAGCATAGGAGTAACCGACCCAATCTACCCTGTCTACATCGACAGCAACGCTATGTGCGGAAGAGCGGGCGACCTCATCGACGGAAAATGGACAAACATCGTTTACATGCCATGCACCAAGGAAAACAACTTCGTGCCACAGATTCCCGACAAGAGAGTGGACATAATATATCTGTGTTATCCAAACAACCCTACAGGAACGGTCATCACTAAGGCCGAACTGAAAAAATGGGTCGACTACGCTCTGAAAAACGATACGATAATAATGTACGATGCCGCTTACGAGGCATACATTCAGAATCTTGAAATTCCACATTCAATATACGAAATCAGAGGAGCGAAAAAGGTTGCGATAGAGTTCCATTCATACTCAAAGACAGCCGGATTCACAGGCGTACGATGCGGATATACTGTTGTGCCTAACGAACTTACGGCAACGACAATCGACGGCAAGCGAATTCCACTTAACCAGCTTTGGAACCGCCGTCAGTGTACCAAGTTCAACGGAACATCATACATTACGCAGCGCGGAGCCGAAGCCACTTACTCTGCCGAAGGAAAGAAGCAGGTTAAGGAGACCATTGACTATTACATGACCAACGCAAAGATTATGCGCGAGTCGCTCAGTTCGATAGGTCTGAACGTCTACGGTGGAACGGACGCTCCTTACATTTGGCTCGAAACACCGAACAACATGCCAAGCTGGAAGTTCTTCGAGTCGATGCTATATCAGGCAAACGTAGTTAGCACCCCGGGAGTGGGATTCGGTCCAAGCGGCGAAGGATATCTGCGACTCACGGCTTTCGGAAACCGCGAAGACTGCGAAGAGGCTATGGCAAGACTGAAAAAATGGCTCGGCTAACCGCCTCAGAAACAAAGAGAGAATAATATCCCTGAGCAGACTTGGTTGCTCTCTCAGGGAACGAAATATAAATTTAACAATCAATAAAAAATTGACTTATGTCATCAAAACTAAGATTCAAGGTTGTTGAGGAGGCTTTCAAAAAGAAAGCACTCGACGTTGAAGCTCCAAAAGAGAGACCTTCAGAGTACTTTGCAAAGTACGTGTTCAACAAGCAGAAGATGTTCAAGTATCTTCCTGCCAACGTGTACGCTAAAATGTGCGATGTAATCGATAATGGCGCTCCACTCGACCGTTCCATTGCCGATGCTGTAGCAGCAGGTATGAAGCAATGGGCAATGGAAATGGGTGTTACACACTACACTCACTGGTTCCAGCCTCTTACAGAAGGAACTGCCGAGAAGCACGACGGCTTTGTAGAGCACGACTGGAAGGGCGGCATGGTAGAGGAATTCGAAGGAAAGCTCCTCGTGCAGCAGGAACCGGATGCTTCATCTTTCCCTAACGGTGGCATACGTTCAACTTTCGAGGCTCGCGGATATTCGGCTTGGGATCCAGCATCACCTGTATTCATCGTCGATGATACTCTGATGATTCCTACCGTATTCATCTCATACACAGGCGAGGCTCTCGACTACAAGGCTCCTCTGAAGAAGTCGCTCCGCGCTATCTCTCAGGCAGCTCTTGATGTTGTTAAATTCTTCAATCCAGAAGTAAAGAAGGTTCAGAGCAACCTTGGCTGGGAGCAGGAATACTTCCTTGTAGATGAAGGTCTTTACGCCGTACGCCCAGACTTGTTGCTTACAGGCCGTACACTTATGGGACACGATTCTGCAAAGAACCAGCAGATGGACGACCACTACTTCGGTGCTATTCCAAGTCGTGTGGCTGCATTCATGAAGGATCTCGAAATCAAGGCTCTTGAGCTTGGTATTCCTTGCAAGACTCGCCACAACGAGGTTGCTCCAAACCAGTTCGAACTTGCTCCTATCTTCGAGGAGACAAACCTTGCAGTTGACCATAACATGTTGATTATGGGCTTGATGCGTAAGATTGCGCGTAAGCACGGATTCCGTTGTCTGCTTCACGAGAAGCCATTTGCAGGCGTAAACGGTTCAGGAAAGCACAACAACTGGTCACTTTCAACAGATACAGGCATCGTTCTTCACGCTCCGGGCAAGGACCCTATCAGCAACCTCCGTTTCGTTACATTCATCGTTGAGACTTTGATGGGTGTTTACAAGCACAACGGACTTCTGAAGGCTTCTATCATGAGCGCAACAAATGCTCACCGTCTGGGCGCAAACGAGGCACCTCCTGCAATCATCTCTTCATTCCTTGGCAAGCAGCTTACAGACGTTCTCAACCACATCGAGAACTCAAAGGACGACGAGGATGTTATCGTTAAGGGCAAGCACGGCATGAAGCTCGATATCCCTTCTATTCCAGAGCTTTTGATTGATAACACCGATCGTAACCGTACTTCGCCATTCGCCTTCACCGGAAACCGTTTCGAGTTCCGCGCCGTAGGTTCTGAGGCTAACTGTGCATCTGCAATGATTGCACTTAACACAGCAGTTGCTGAGTCTCTTTCAGACTTCAAGAAGCGCGTAGACGCTCTTATCGAGAAGGGAACTCCAAAGGTAACAGCAATTCTTTCTGTTCTTCGCGAGGATATCAAGACTTGCAAGCCTATCCGCTTCGACGGCAACGGCTACTCTGACGAGTGGGTTGAGGAGGCTGCAAAGCGCGGTCTCGACACAGAGAAGAGCTGCCCAGTAATCTTCGACCGTTACCTCGACGAGGCATCAATCAAGATGTTCGAGTCAATGAACGTAATGACAAAGAAGGAACTCGAGGCTCGCAACGAAATCAAGTGGGAGACTTATACAAAGAAGATTCAGATTGAGGCTCGCATATTTGGCGACCTTGCAATGAACCATATCCTGCCTGTTGCAACTAAGTACCAGAGCTCACTCATCGACAATGTTCACAAGTTGCTCGAAATCTTCCCTAAGGAGAAGGCTGCAAAGCTTGCAGAGAACAACATGAACATCATCGAGAAGATTTCAGAGCACTCTGCATACATCTCAGAGCACGTAGAGAAGCTTGTTGATGCCCGTAAGGCTGCAAACAAGATTGAGAGCGAGCGTGAGAAGGCTATCGCATATCACGACAACGTAGCTCCAATGCTCGAGGACATCAGATACCACATCGACAAACTCGAACTTATCGTCGAGGATGATATGTGGACTCTGCCAAAGTACAGAGAATTATTATTTATGAGATAAAATAGAGTTATCTATTTCTTTTGTTGGTTGTTTTTAAATTAGCAAAGTCATCACCTGCGAAGGTTATGACTTTGCTGCTTTTTTATAACTACTTATCCTGACAAAAAAACAACTTCTATCTTCGACAGCTTTAATTAGTCGATAGAAGATTCTAAGTTCCTTCAGGAAACGACTCTAATTTCGACAAACTTAAGCCAAATTCTGGCGATAAAGAAATAGTTCGCAACATTCATACAAATGCAGCGAACTATTTTTCCTTTCCACCAAGCCGTAAAACTACCCTATTTCAAGCCCTAAGACTTGTTCTATTATCGGAGCCATGTCGAAGTACTTATATTGCGCCAAACGGCCTCCAAACAATACGTCAGGCTCTTGTGAAGCCAGCTTTCTGTATTGCTCAGCCAGAGCGTTGTTGCGTTCGTCGTTTACTGGGTAGTAAGGTTCCATTCCGTCGGCATATTCGGTTGAATATTCCTCGCTTATAACGGTCTTTGGGCAGTCGTAAACCTCCTGACCGAACATCTCGAAATGCTTATGCTCAATCACTCGGGTGTAAGGCTGCTCGTGCGATGTGTAGTTCACAACCGCATTTCCTTGATAGTTAGGCATATC
>JBGUGY010000131.1:0-7054 GCA_045111775.1 Bacteroidaceae bacterium
CTACGGGTCATGACCTTCATTGCCACAGAGCATATTCTGTCGAAATTAGGCAACCGCCAACAACCGGCATCGGGCTTTGCCGCCCTCTGGAACTCGTCGCTTGCCGAGAAGCATCTTGCCGGAAATATCTACGACAATCTGTCTATCTGCGACAAGAAAACAGGCGACGACGGCATCACAACCATCACTCTGAAGATTCCCGAAAGCGACACGTTCGACAATCCGAACTTCCGCGTGGGCGATGTAGTGATTCTTTACAGATACAATTCAACGGAGATTCCCGATGCACGAAAGACGATGGTTCATCGAGCATCAATCGAGGACATAACGAACGAGGAGATAACGCTTCTGCTGAGGGCTGCACAGCGCAACGAATCGGTGTTCGACACGCCGAAAAACTACAAATGGGCGGTGGAGCACGACTTCATAGACTCGTCGTACAACGCGCAGTACAAGGCAATGCAGATGTTTCTGCTCACCACCGAAGACCGCCGCGACCTTATCTTGGCACAGCGGATGCCCGAGGTTGACAAATCCGTCGCGCTGAACAACGACTACGGCAACGGCGATTTCAACTCTCTGGTTCTGAAGGCGAAACAGGCGAAGGACTACTTCATCATCATCGGTCCTCCGGGAGCAGGAAAGACATCTTACGGAATGTTGAACGTGCTGAAAGAAGAACTCTCTGAACCCGACGGCACAGTTCTCGTCGTGTCATTCACCAACAGAGCAGTAGACGAGGTTTGCAGCAAGTTGGTCGAGAACAACATCGATTTTATGCGCATCGGCACAAAACTGTCGTGCGCCAAGGAATATCGCCCGTTTCTGATGGAAAACAAACTGAAATCCTGCAGAAACATAACGAGTATAAGGCAGGCAGTTGCGCAGACGCGCGTAATCGTGGGCACAACAACGAGTCTGAGCAGCAACACCAATCTGTTCGACATGAAGAAATTCAGCCTTGCCATCATCGATGAGGCTTCGCAGATTCTCGAGCCGCATCTTCTCGCCATCCTCTCGGCTAAGAACGGCAACGAGGTGGCAGTGAAGAAATTCGTGATGATTGGCGACCACAAGCAACTTCCGGCGGTGGTTCAGCAAGAAGAATACGAATCAGCCGTAGACGACGAGGTTCTGACGGAAATAGGACTGACAAACTGCCGTCTGTCGCTCTTCGAACGACTTCTGAGGCTGAACCGCGACAACGACGACATCGTTCATCTGCTAAGCAAGCAAGGACGAATGCACACCGACATCGCCTTCTTCACGAACCAAGCGTTCTACAACGGCAAACTCGGAATCGTTCCGCTGCCCCACCAGACAAAAGAACTCTCGGAAGAGGCTGAAGAAAGCAACGGCATAGCCAGAATGTTGAAGACAAGCCGAGTAGCCTTCGTCGAGGCAGAACTGCCCGAACATTCAGTATCAGAAAAAGTCAATCAAAACGAGGCTGACATCATAGCCGCCACGATAAAGTCGATTTACGAAATAGAAAAAGACAGATTCGATGCCGACAAGACCATAGGAGTTATCGTTCCGTACCGAAACCAGATTTCAGCCGTAAGAAAAACGGTTCAGAAACTCGGAATCGAAGCTCTCAACGGCATAACCATCGACACGGTTGAACGCTTTCAGGGAAGCCAGCGCGACTACATCATCTACGGATTTACCGTTCAGAAGATTTACCAGCTCAACTTCCTTACCAGCAACGTGTTTACCGACACCGACGGAGTTGTCGTGGACCGCAAGCTAAACGTGGCTCTGACACGAGCACGAGAGCACATGATAATAACAGGCAACAGCCGACTGCTCTCGAGAAACTCGATATTCAGCAAATTATTGAGATACATAAAGAAGAATGGCACATATATTGAAGTGTCAAAAGAAAACTATTGTAATGGCAATTTCTAAAGAATAAATATGGCACAAGGACAGACCGCTATAAAAGACCGTCAGAAAATCGATTACCAAGAGCCCAAAAAGTTCAAGGTGATAATGATGAACGACGACATCACAACCTTCGACTGCGTAATAATGATTCTGAAAACCGTATTCATGAAACCGGCCGACGAGGCAGAATATCTGACGATGAAGATAGACCGCACCGGACAGGCAGTCGTGGGCATCTACTCCTACGACATTGCCCGCTCTAAGCAGCGAAAGGCAACATCTATGGCACGAAACCTCGGCTTTCCTTTAGTTATAAACGTAGAACCCGCAGAATAATGAGTCAGAAAGATTTTGTAATAAACGCACTTAACCGTGCCTTCGAAATTGCCAGCATTCAGCGCAACGAGTTCGTAACGCCCGAGCATATAATCTATGCCATAACCGAGCACGTTCCGTTCAGGGAAGTGTGCCAGAAGATGGACTACAACATAGACGAAATCTCGGCATGTCTTGCCGACGAAATCCATAGCTACGAGCATGTTAGCGACGACATCGAATACATGCTCGAAAGGTCTTATCAGGCCGAATACATCATGCAAAACTGCATCGATTTCTATGCCGAGGAAGACGGCGTTCAGGCTGACCTCTGCGTTCCGGGACTTGTCTTTGCTGCGATATCGCTCACAAACTCAATGGTTTCAAACCTTCTGAACAGCGTCGTTTCGGACACTACGCTGTTCCTGAGCGAGCTGTCGAAATCGTACAAATGGGCAGAAATGAACAACTCGTTCGAGGTTAAGAGAAACCGCGATTTTGCCCACGACAATCACTTTGAGCACGACGACGATGATGATTTTTACAACTCTGATTTTGATGATGATATGAACAAAAATGCTGATGAAAAGACAGAGGACGAGTGGAAGAAATTCACCGTCTGCCTGAACGACAATATAAAAAATTACAATCCGCTGATTGGCAGGGAGAGAGAGCTTGAAAGAACTATTCAGGTTCTCTGCCGAAAGGACAAGAACAACCCGCTGCACATCGGTGAACCGGGAGTCGGAAAGACCTCGATAGTGCGTGGACTGGCGGCACTAATCGAAGGCGGAAAGGTTCCAGAGCGCCTGCGCAATTACCGAATCTATCAGATTGACCTCGCCGGAATGCTCGCCGGAACTCAGTATCGCGGAGAGTTCGAGAAGCGCATCAAGATGGTTATGGACGGCATGATGAAAGACGGCAAGGCAATCGCCTACATCGACGAGATTCACAATCTTGTTGGCGCAGGCGCAAGCAACGACGGTTCGATGGACGCTTCGAACATTCTGAAGCCTTATCTTGAGGAAAACAGCATCCGCTTCATCGGCTCAACCACGTTCGATGAATACAAGCGTTATTTCGCCAAAAGCAAGGGCATGATTCGCCGTTTCCAAGACATTGAGATTGCCGAACCTTCGACCGACGAATGTGTAAAAATCATCAACGGACTGAAAAACAAATACGAGAAATATCACAACGTGAAATATGGCAAAGGCGTTATCGAATATGCCGTTGACATGAGCGCGCGATTCATTAACAACCGTTTTCTTCCAGATAAAGCCATCGACCTTATCGACGAAGCCGGAGCATTCCTCGAAATGCATCCGTTGAAAGGAAAAAAGCAGCAGACTGTTACAAAACAGCATATCGCCGATATTCTGAGCAAGGTCTGCAAGGTTGAATCGATGGCGATAAAGAAGGAGGAAGACAAGGGCGTAAAGGACTTGGAACAGAACATCAAGCAGAAAATATACGGTCAGGACAAGGCCGTAGAACAGGTTGTTGAGGCTATCCAAATGTCGAAAGCCGGATTGGTGGACGAGAATAAGCCTATCGCAAGCTTCCTCTTCGTCGGACCGACTGGCGTTGGAAAGACTGAGCTTTGCAAGGTTCTTGCCGAACAGATGGGCATTCAGCTCGTGCGCTTCGACATGAGCGAATACACCGAGAAGCACACCGTTGCCAAACTGATTGGTGCGCCAGCCGGATACATCGGCTACGAAGACGGCGGACTGCTGACCGATGCCATCCGCAAGTCACCAAATTGCGTGCTTCTTCTCGATGAGATTGAGAAGGCTCACGGCGACATATACAACATTCTTCTGCAAGTAATGGATTATGCCCGACTGACCGACAATAAAGGTCAGAAGGCTGATTTCAGACACGTCGTGCTCGTAATGACATCGAATGCCGGAGCGCAGTTTGCAAGTCAGGCAAGCATCGGATATTTCCCATCGGCATCGAGCGGCGAAAGCATGATGAAGCAAGTGAAAAAGACTTTCAAGCCCGAATTTTTGAACCGTCTAAACGGCATCGCGGTCTTCAACGACATGGATTTGACTATGGCAGGAATGATTCTCGACAAGAAAATCGGCGAACTACAGACTCGTCTTTCTGCCAAGAACGTAACCCTTAGCATCTCAGACGAGGCTCGCGAGATGCTTCTGAAAAAGGGCTTTACGAAGGAATACGGCGCACGAGAGATGGACCGCGTAATACACAAGAACCTCGCCACTCAACTTGCAAAGAAAATTCTCTTCGGCAGTCTAAAGAAAGGCGGAAACGCCAATGCCACTGTCAGCAATGGCGAAATCAAAATCGAATAAAATCAGCATTTTATGATATTTCAACTCGACGACTCCATATCTTTTCCCGACCCTCGTCTTGGTGAGCCGGACGGATGCTTCGCCGTGGGCGGAGATCTGTCGGTAGACAGACTTCTGCTTGCGTACAGTAACGGAATCTTTCCGTGGTACGATTACAAGAATTGCGAACAGATTGTCTGGTATTGCCCCATGCAACGCTTCGTCATCTTCCCCAACGAGATTCATATCTCGCACTCAATGCGCACGCTGCTCAACAAGGACAAATATAAGTTCAGCATTAACAATGCGTTCGAAGATGTTATGCGCAACTGCGCCGAGGTAAACAATCGCAACGAACTGGAAGGCGCGTGGCTCGGCGAACACATAATAGAGGCGTACACCGAACTCTACAAGCAGCGTTTTGCCGCCAGCGTTGAGGTGTGGGACGAGGATGACAATCTGGTTGGCGGACTCTACGGCGTCAATATCGGCCACTATTTCGTTGGCGAAAGTATGTTCTCGCGCGTGCCAAGCGGCTCAAAACTCGCACTTATCTATCTGGCAAAAGTTCTCCAGAGAAAAGGTGGCACAATGATTGACTGCCAGCTCAAAACACCGCATCTGGAAAGCATGGGCGGCCGATACATCTCGTACGACGAATACATGAAAATCATCAAAGACGAATAAAAAAAGCCCCGACGCTTGATTGCATCGGGGCCAGCTATATAGATAAACTTACTTCTTAACTGGAATCTTGTCTATTCTATTCTGATGGCGACCGCCTTCAAACTCAGTAGCGAAATACTCGTCCATGATAGCCTCGGCTGTCTTTGTATCGATAAAACGACCCGGCATTACGAGCACGTTTGCATTGTTGTGCTGACGGGCAAGATGAGCGATTTCTGGAATCCAGCTCAATGCTGCACGGATTCCCTGATGCTTGTTCAGAGTGATGGCGATGCCCTCTCCGCTACCGCAGATGGCGATGCCCGGATAGCACTCACCGCTCTCAACAGCCTCTGCCAGAGGATGAGCAAAGTCTGGATAGTCGCAACTGTCGGTTGAGTTTGTACCGAAATCCTTGAATGTGTATCCTTTTTTAGTTAGGTATTCCTTAACGAACTGCTTAAGTTCGTAACCTGCATGGTCAGATGCAAGTCCAATTGTTTTTACTTCCACTGTTATTAAATTTGATGTGTTAATTTTAGTTCTGCAAAAATAATAATAAAAAGAAGGATACACAAATAATGCGTAACCTTCTTTCCATATCTTTTAACTATTTTGTTAATGATTCATCGAACCTGCCACAATATCGAGCAACTCGCTCGTAATTGCCTGCTGACGACTCTTGTTGTACATCAGCGTTAGTTCCTGAAGCAAATCGTCGGCATTATCCGTAGCCGTCTGCATGGCAACCGTACGGGCTGCATGTTCGCTCGCATTCGAGTCGAGCAGCGCGGTATAGATTTTCAGATGCAGAACCGTAGGAATCAAAGCCTTCACAACCTCCTCCTTGCTTGGCTCAACGATATAGTCGGGATTCTGATTCTGCGCACCGTCCTTGAACGCATCAAGTTCGATTGGCAGAAAAACCTCGCGACGCAAAACCTGTGAGGCCGTGTTCTTAAAGTGATTGTAGATGATTTCGACCTTGCCAATCTCACCGGCAACAAACTTCTGCATAAGTTCCTCAGCCACCTCGCTTGCCGTCTTAAACGACGGATGCTCTGCCAATACGGTATAGTCGGCATCAACGCCCGTAACGTCAAGTTTCTTCACAGCATCGGCAACCTTTCTGCCTATCGGATAGACAATTATGTTTTCCTTTCCAAGATGCTTGTAATCTTCAACCGCCTTTGTGAGCGATTTTATCACATTTGCGTTGAATCCACCGCACAGACTCGAGTTTGAGGCATACACAACCAGCGCAACCTTCTTCTCGGCACGTTCGGCAGTGTACACAGAGTCAATCTCGATGTCGCCGCTCAAGAAATTGCCCAGAATCGTGCTCATCTGAGTCTCGTATGGCAACATATTCTCAATTGTCTGCTGCGCCTTGTGCAGTTTGGAAGAAGCAACCATCTTCATGGCCGAAGTGATTTTGCGCGTGTTGGTCACCGACGCGATTCTTCCCTTAACTTCTTTTAAAGATGGCATAGTCTGAATTATTTAAGTTGTGCTGAAACTGATGCTGCAACCTCTCTGATAAGGTTTGTAACCTCGTCGGTGAGCTGACCCTCTGCCAATGGCTTCAGAATCTTGTCCTGATACATCGTTCTAACTGTGTCGAGGAAGATTCTCTGGAATTCAGGCACTGCATCTACCGTGATGTCCTTCATCAGAGAGTTAACGCCACAATAGATGATGGCAACCTGCTCTGCAACCGACATAGGGCTGTACTGAGGCTGAACAAGCAATTTGTTGTTCTTTCGACCGCGATCGATAGCCATTGCCGTTACAGGGTCCATATCGCTCGAGAACTTGGCGAACGACTCCAACTCACGATACTGCGCTTGGTCAATCTTCAGCGTTCCGGCAAC
>JBGUGY010000132.1:0-13591 GCA_045111775.1 Bacteroidaceae bacterium
ACCCCCATTTTTTAAGTTTTTTTAATAAGTCTTAAAAAACGGGGCGGGGGTGTGCTATAGTTTTTTGCCGTTTGACGATAAGGCGATTTTTTGCGTTTCTTTGGTAGCTGGCAACCAAATGGTGAGCGCGGAATGTCGGCATAACTAAGGGATATCGGACTTGTGTTGCGGTTTGTAACGGCTGTGTTGTGTGGTATGATGTTGATTTTGTGTCTTTTATGTTGCGAATGGTTACAGTTACAGTTGTTACAGTTGTTTTTTGCCGTTATGATATGCTTGTTTGCAGGAGATTTTTCAGTCAAAATAAAAATGAAAAAAATATGCTTAGAAAGGCTTGTATTTAAATTAAATTGTCTAAATTTGCATTCGCTTTAGGGCAATCGGGATGTAGCGCAGTTGGTAGCGCACTACGTTCGGGACGTAGGGGTCGGGCGTTCGAATCGCCTCATCCCGACAAAGAAAGGCAGGTGGATTTTTCGCTTGCCTTTTTTTATGGAGAAAAAAGAAGGCCTCATTCTGCAAAATGAATGAAGCCTCTTCTTTATCTTGTAATAACTTTATCTTCCCAAAAACTTGATATACTGTTCCATAGTCTTGTTGCGCAGCTTCTCGTCTTTTATACATTCGAGCGGAACGGACGAGCACACAACGCGGTATTTGCCCCTTCCGTAGGCTACGGCGGCGCAGATGTCCTGACTGTCGAAGTCGGCAAGCGGGAGAGAGCCGTTCACGCCGATGAGTCCCGACGGATGCTGAACGGCATAGCAGTATTTGTTGGCGTCGGTATAGATTTCGTAACTCATCTTGTCCTGCCTTATCACTACCGGAATGCTGTCGGAGGTGCGCTCGCCGTCGCAATATTTAAGCCATCTCGAAGCAAAGATGCTGTCGGCATTATTTGTTAGTCCGCTGGCTATGTACGCGCCTGTTAGCAGAACCTTTCCGCCCTTGTTAAGGAACGTCTTCAGCTGGTTCTTCATGCCCTCGCTGAACAGAGGCTTGCTGGTTAGCGACCAGTCCTCTTTCTGCAATCCGCCTATGATGTCGATGATGTTGTAGCCCGATGTGCTGCCCATCTCCTCGAACGCCTCCTTGCTGCACGACACGAACGACCAGCCCTTCAGCTCGGCAACGGCCTTGCCGTGCGTGTGCGGATAGTCGAACGTGTTGCCCGTAACTATCTTGCCGTTCATCTCGCGGTTGCTGAAGCCCAGACCGTCTTCAGTCTCCTTGCCGATGGTGGATTTGGTGAAGCAAGTCTGCTCTCCGCTGAAGCCCGGAAACATCTTGTACGGAACGCCGTATTCAGCCTTTATGTCGAAGCCCTGAAGCGAGTCGTTGTTTATCTCGGCCGGACCGCACAGACGGGTGAAGGCGTTTACTATCAGCATCGTGCTTTTCTTCTTGCTGCTGAGCGACTTGCTCGATATGTATGCCGAGAGAGTCTCGCTGTCCATGCTCTCGCCGCCGTCGTTCACGGCAGTAACCTTAAAGTCGTACATCTCGTCGGTATCAAGAAGCACGCTTATGCTCGTCTTTCCGTTGCCTATATACATGCCGTTGTCAAAATCGGCATCGCCCTTGCGCGTGTAAAGAATGTAGCCTGTTGGTGCTGACGACGGCGAACGCTTGTCGGCAGTAGGCTTCCAGCTTAGCGTAACGGCAGACTCCCGAGGGTTTGGCTGTGCTATGGCAAACGAGCGCACCGGCAGAGGCTGCACAACCTCGTTTGTGCCGTGCATCAGGTTTACGTATTTAAGAACCGCCTTGTAGATGCCGCGAGCCAGAAGAAACTTGAAGTAGGGGTCCTGACCGTAGTGAAGGTCGGAGAAGTTCTGGTGCGAGAGGGTCTCGACGATGAACGAAGGGAACTCGGGGTTACGCGTCTCGCTGTAGTTGTCGTTAACCAGTCGGCGGCGCGGCCATTCCGGAACGGCTGTGCGAATTTCGTTCTGCACCTCTTGCAGAGCCAGCTCGGTAGCGTTGCGCGACGTGTATCGCGAGACACCCGTGTTGAACACGTCGATGCCCTCGTTTTGCAGAGTGTATATGCCGAGCGTTCCGATGAGCTGGTCGTCCTTTCTGAATCCGGCATCGCTGTGTACGGCAAGCGACAGCTCGAAAGGTACTTTCTGCCCCTCAAGCCCCGGGTTGTAGACAGAGCCGCCCGACAGATAGTTTATGGCATACGGACGCGCGTTTATATCGTCGGGATAGTCGTTCGTTCCTTGCCGTGATGAGTACACCTCGTAAGGCATTCCAGCCCATTGCATTGAGTATCGTGCACCTTCGAGATACCTTGGCATTCCGCTTATGGTAGGCGTCTCGCCGTCGAGACCGCGGGCTATGTTGCCCATTCCGCCGCCGAACCTTACGGCATCGGCCGATACAAATCCCTTGGTGTTGCTGTAGTTAGACAGAATGACCTTGTTGTCGTCGCCGTTTCCCTTGCCAAAGGCGAATGTGCCCAGATATACCCATGTGCCGCCGCCCATCTGCTGGTTTACCTTAACCACCGTCTTTATTCCGCCGTGAACGATGGTGTACTGCGCATCGTTTACCGCCCATTTGATAGGCTGGTAAGACACATATACGGCGTAGCTGCCAGCCTCGTCGAAGTCGGGAATCCACTCGGCCGAAGCCGTCTCGCCCTTGGTAGATGTGGCAACCATGCGGGCTGTTCCGTCGGCAAACGGATTGTCGCCCTCGAGATATATTTCTTTAGCGTGTGCAAAGCCCGGGGTAGGTACTTTTCCCCAGCCCTTGCCGTATTCCTTGTATGTTCCTTTTGAGTTTGGGTCGTTGTCTACGATGGCTTCGAGCTCCTGCCAGTCGCGCTCGCGCGGGGTGTAGACTATTGCTCCCGAGCGTTCGAGCATAGGTATGAGGAACGGCACGACGATGGTCTGCGTAAAAAGGTCCTCGCTTGTGGCGAAGATTGATGGCCGTTGCCAGTTCCAGCAGTTTAGAGCCTGCTTGAAGTATCTGCCGTGGCTTGCCCATAGTGCTATGTGCCTGCCGTCGAGACCCTTGCTTGGGCGGTAGGGCACGGATATGTTCTTTACCCACGGCTTTCCGGTGTAGTCTGTGCCGCGCCACAGTCGGTTGGGCATGATGGTGTTGCGCATGTCGTCGGACTGCTGCTTCTCTATCGGTAGTCCGTCGGCATAGACCGTTATCTTGTAGTTGGCGAACCGCTTGGGCAGGATAGACTTAACATCGGCATAGATGCTGTTTATGACCTGCTTTGTAAACGGCTGCGTGCTGAATGTGTTGTTGCCGTATATGTTTATGAACTGCCTTACGGTATCAACCTCAACGTTCCTTATTCCGCTGCTGTTGATGTTAGCCAGCTTGCTTCTGTAAGCCTCGAAATAAGGCACAATCTTGTTGCGCACCTGTTTCTCTGCCGTGCTGTATGGCGGAATCTGCGCATACACAACGAAGACTGACAGAAATAATCCTGCCAGTCCGCATATAAATCTCTTGTTAGTCTGTTGTTTATCAGTCGATTTCACCTACTGTAAAATTTTCCGGATGCTTGCCTTTGAAGTCCTTGAAGTAACGCTTTATTTCCTTCATGTCGGCATCTATGTCGCCCGAAGGCGTTATTTCCTTTTCTATCCTGATTTCTTTCTTCTGATAGTCGATGCCAGCCAGCACTATCGGGATGCCCGCTTTAAGGGCGATGTAGTAGAAGCCTTTCTTCCAGTCGGGGTTAGGCTTTCGCGTGCCCTCGGGAGTGATGGCCAGATGGAATTGGTCGAGCTTCATGGCTGTCTGGGCAAGCCTGTCGGTCATCGACGTTTTCTTGTCTCTGAACACAGGAATGCCTCCCCACGAGCGGAACAGCGGTCCCAGCGGCCAGAAGAACCATTCTTTCTTCATCAGGAAGTTGGACTTTCTGCCAACCGCCCAGTAGAAGAATTTGCCGAGGAACAAGTCCCAGTTGGTGGTGTGCGGCGCTATGCACATGATGTACTTGTCGTAATCAGGTACGGTAAGCACGTATTTCCATCCAAGAAGCTTGAAGAGAATAAAACTGCTGAGTTTTTTCTTCATTCCTTTACCTTTAATTAAGAGTGTTAAGCTGGTCGATGATTTCAGCGACCTCGGTATTGAAGTCAGACTTTAGTTTCTTGTAGAATCCCTTTACGTTACCCGGTTCTGTGTGGCTTATGCGGCTTACGAACTCGTTCTGAGCCTTTGCTATTCGGGTGAATACCTCGTTAAGCTGCTGTTTGTCGACATCAGGATTGTAATACTGAATGTAATAAATTTCTGCCAATAACTCGCTCGTAATGTAGTTCACAAACTTCTTCAGGTTTCTTCTATTCTTTGCCATATCAAAAAAATTGAAAGATTATTTAAAACTGATGTAAAGATATGAAAAAAAAGTGAAAAACAAATCTAAATCAATTATTTTTTGAATATTTTGTTTTTTTGCCTTCGGAATAGGTGAAGTTTCCAGTATTTACCGTATCTTCGCGGAGCGAAAAATAAAATTATTAAAATAATAAAAATTGTCTAAACCATGATCAAAAGTGCATTGCAAATTGCAAGGGCTGAATATCAGCCAAAGTTGCCTAAAGCGTTGTTGGGAGCAGTAAAGGCCTGCGAGGGCGCACCAACACAGTCAGTTTCAGATCAGGAAGAGATTAAGAAACTCTTTCCTAATACCTACGGTATGCCTGTTGTTCGTTTCGAGGCAGGCGAGGCAGTCAAGGGCGAGCCAATTAACGTCGGCGTAATCCTTTCGGGTGGTCAGGCTCCGGGCGGACACAACGTAATCAGCGGTCTGTTCGACGGAATCAAGTCAATCAACCCAGAGAGCCGTCTTTTCGGTTTCATTCTTGGTCCTGGCGGCTTCGTTGATCACAACTACATGGAGTTGACATCAGACATCATCGACGAATACCGTAATACAGGAGGTTTCGACATCATCGGATCTGGCCGTACTAAGCTTGAGAAGGTAGAGCAGTTTGAGAAGGGCTTGGAGATCATCCGCGAACTTAACATTAAGGCTATCGTCATCATCGGTGGCGACGACTCTAACACTAACGCTTGCGTGCTTGCCGAGTACTACAAGGCTAAGAACTACGGCGTTCAGGTTATCGGTTGTCCAAAGACTATCGACGGCGACTTGAAGAACGAGCACATCGAGACTTCATTCGGTTTCGATACTGCTACAAAGACTTATTCAGAGGTTATCGGAAATATCCAGCGCGACTGTAATTCTGCTCGCAAGTACTGGCACTACATCAAGCTGATGGGACGCTCTGCATCTCACATCGCTCTTGAGTGTGCTCTTCAGTGCCAGCCAAACATCTGCCTCGTTTCAGAGGAGGTAGAGGCTAAGAACCAGAGCCTCGACGACATCGTTACTTACATTGCTAATGTTGTTGCCGAGCGTGCTAAGAACGGCAAGAACTACGGTACTGTTCTTGTTCCAGAGGGTTTGATTGAGTTCGTTCCAGCCATGAAGAAGCTTATTGCCGAGCTGAACGACCTTCTTTCAGCAAACGCTCAGGAGTTCGCTATGATCAAGAAGTCAGCACAACTTGAGTATGTAACAGGCAAGCTGAGCAAGGAGAATGCCGAGATCTTCTCTTCTCTTCCAGAGAGAGTTGCAAAGCAGCTTTGCGCAGACCGCGACCCACACGGAAACGTTCAGGTATCTCTTATCGACACAGAGCAGCTTCTTGCCGAGATGGTAGGCGTTAAGCTTGCCAAGATGAAGGAAGAGGGCAAGTATGTTGGCAAGTACAACACTCAGCATCACTTCTTCGGTTATGAGGGACGTTGCGCAACTCCTTCTAACTTCGATGCAGACTACTGCTACTCACTTGGTTTCTCTGCTTCACGCCTTATCCAGGCTGGCAAGACAGGCTACATGTCTGTTATCAAGAACACAACAAAGCCTGCTGCCGAGTGGATTGCAGGTGGTGTGCCTATCACTATGATGATGAACATGGAGAAGCGTAACGGCGAGATGAAGCCAGTTATCCAGAAGGCTCTCGTTAAGCTCGACGGCGCTCCATTCCTTGAGTTCGCAAAGAACAGAGAGAACTGGGCTTTGAACGACTGCTTCGTATTCCCTGGTCCTATCCAGTACTTCGGTCCTTCTGAGGTATGCGACCAGCCAACTATCACTTTGAAGTTGGAGCAGAAGTAACATTGTTTTTCCAAAATAAATAGTAAATGGGTGAGATATTATAATGGTATCTTGCCCATTTTTATTTAGTTTTTTTTACCTTTGCATTCGTTTGTTTTAGATAAAGGTAATTTTTATGGCAGAGACAAAGAAGACTACAACGCGAAAGAAGGCTGGCACATCGGTGTCTGCCAAGTCTCCGTCTGCTTCTGCCCGAAAGAAAAAGACCACGACGGCGAAGAAGAAAACCGCAGGCAGACCGCGAAAGAAACGCAAGTCGGGCGGCGACCTCTTTTCCGACCTCTTCTCTATGAAAAACATTTCGAAACAGACAGAAAAGACATTCAGAAAGATGCTGCCGATGCTTGTGGGCTTTGTCGTAGCTGGTGTTCTGGCTGTTTTTGTAGCCGTTTTCCTTTATGTAAGATATGTAAACCCATACGCATTCAAGCTGCATCCCGTAGAACGCCATCTTACTGGATATTCGGTCTATGGCATAGATGTTTCTCACTATCAGGGAAATATAAACTGGGACAAACTTGCGGCTGCCGACATCGACGGTCATGAGGTGAAATTCGTCATAGCCAAGGCAACCGAAGGGGCAGACCATAGCGACTCGCATTTCGAAAGAAACTTCACTCAGGCAAAGAAGAACGGCTTTGTGCGCGGAGCATACCATTTCTTCACGCCCGGAACCGTTCCGTATTTCCAGATTCAGAACTTTATAAGAACGGTTGGAAACCTTGAAGAGGGCGACCTTCCGCCAATTCTCGACATCGAAAAAAGCGGCGGAATATCAAAAGAGCAGCTTCAGGAAGATGTGCTGAAATGGCTCGTCGAGATTGAGCGCGTTTACAAGGTGCGTCCTATTATATATACAGGTCTGAAGTTTAAAAGACAGTATCTCAACCGCTCGGAGTTTGACGAGTATCCGCTGTGGATTGCCAACTATGCCGACTCTCTGTCGTACGACGGCGAATGGGAACTCTGGCAGTACAGCCAAGACGGAAAGGTTGATGGTATAAGCGATTATGTTGACCTAAACGTATACCATACAACCCTCGAAAGTTTCGAATCCCTGCTAATTCACAAGTAGAATTCTTATTTCTGTTTTCCGAACGCCAGCATACACCAGTTGTTGCGTTCGTTTCTGCTTGTCTGAGCAAATCCAAGCGATGCCGCCTTTTCTATAAGCACGGCTGCATCTTCGGTATAGAATCCGCTTATCAGAAGTGTTCCGCCGTTGGCTATGCACTTTGCGTATTTGTCCATGTCGTTAAGCAAGATGTTGCGGTTGATGTTGGCTATGAACAAGTCGGCTTTCTGCTCGTTTATCGGCAATATTGAAGCATCGCCCAAAAAGACCTCGATATTCTTGTCGAAGCCGTTGATGCTGATGTTCTCGCGGCTGTTCTCGACGCTCCATTCGTCAATATCTACTGCCTGAACCTTTTCTGCTCCTCTCAGGCATGCCATAATCGAGAGGATTGACGTTCCGCAGCCCATATCGAAGGCATTCTTGTTCCTCATATCGAGCGATGCGATGTACTCTACAAGCATCGAAGTAGTCTCGTGCGTTCCCGTTCCGAAAGCCATCTTGGGGTTAAGACTGATGTTGTAGCAGAAGTTGTCGTCGTCTTCGATTTCCGAGCTGTGGATGAGGCATAGATTATCGCCAATCTCAACGCGGTTGAAATGCTGCTTTTCCCATTCCTCGTTCCAGTCGCGATATTCAGCCTCCTTGCAGGTGAAGGTTATTTTTGTGTCGGGCAGCGGAATGTTCCCGATAATCTCGTTAAGGGCTTCCTCGTTCCAGAAATCCTGCTGAATGTAGCCTTTCAGACAGCCGTCCTCGTCGGTAAAGCTCTCAAATCCAATCTCTCCGGCAAGCGAAGGAAGCAGGTCGTGCGCCAGCTCGTTGTCCGGTTCTATGCCGAATGTTATCTCAAAATATTTCATTGTTGTATTTTTTTAGTTTTTGCAAAATTAGGCATTTTTGTCGAATTATCGGGCTGCAAGGGCGTGATTATCTTTTTTGTTGGTGTTTGTTTATCGACTGTATCGAAAAATCTTCGGAACAGCCATTTTTTTGCGAATTTCTTAGCAGATATGCGATTTTTGTTTATTTTTGCGAATATGATGATTTAATGTGATATTATCAGAAAGAACTTTTAAACATGACGTATTATGAAAGGAACAAGACGAATTTTTCTGTTATTATTGGCTGTAACAGGACTTTTGTCGGTAGCAGTAGCCCAAAATCCTGTTTCGGACTATAGGATTATCCACGAGGTGGATACCGTATGGAACTTTGGCTACAAAGGGGTGAATCTCTTCAGCCGCAGTATGCACCGTATAGACATAGCATATATGTCGAAGGATGTTGAAGGCGCGGACATCGAGCTGAGCGGATATGTCTGCATCCCGAACGATATCTATAGCGGAGAGCAGCCTTGCGACGGAATATTGCTGTATAACCACTACACGCAGCTTTCGCACAGTATGGCTCCTACGCGCGGCTTTGCCACCGGCGAGGACTTGGCTCTGGCAAATCCGCTGAAGCCTAATTATATTGTGGTGTGCAGCGACTTCCTTGGCTTCGGCATTTCGGAAGACAGACTGCAGGCTTTCTGCCTTAACGACATAAACGGACAGGCAAGCATAGACTGTTTTCTTGCTGCCCGCAAGCTGCTCGTCGACCGCAACATCAGTCAGGGAAAATACGTAATAAATGCCGGCTATTCTTCTGGCGGATTCGATGCCATAGCAACACAGCGCGTGCGAGACATGAAGTATAGCGACCAGATTGAGTTTCACAAGACTCTCTGCGGCGGAATGCCGTTCGATATTGTAGAGTCGTACAAAAAGCTGATAGATAAGAAAGACGACCCTTCTGTTGACGCCACAGCCCTGCCTATGGTGCTCGGTATGTTGAATCATCATGCTAAGCTGGGCTATACCACCGGGCAGATGTTCAAAGAACCGTTTGCTTCGAAGTTTGAGGAGTGGTTCTTCAGCGGTAAATATTGCAACGAAGAGATTATGGACAGTCTGAAGGGCAAACTGTTGTCGGAGATCGTGCAGGATGCCTTTCTGTCTAAGTCGTCAGACGAGTTCAAGACTCTGAAGGCTGCGGCTGAGAAATATGCTCTGGCAAAAGACTGGACTCCCGATTCGACCCAACGATACTATGTGTGCCATCTGTTAAGGGATAATGTCGTTCCTGTTGAGGGCGGAAGGGCATTCATCAACTTCCTTTCTTATTTCGACTATGGCGGTAAGCAATGCTTCGGCTACAAGCGTTCAATCGTGCCAGAGCGTACACGCTTGCAGACAAACTTCTTCATTCCGTCGTCGAGCCACAAGGAACTTGGCGGAATGGGCTTCTTCCTTAATCTGGCGGTAACGCTTGCCGCCACTCCTGTGCTCTATTACGATGGCGAGCTAAACACCCATTATGCCGATTATGTAGAGCCTTCGAAGCTTATTGACATAGTACGCCTGCTTGAGAGTAAGGGCTACGATGTTCGCGGAACGGTACAAAAGCTGATGGGCACAGGCGATGCTTCTGTTAGCGGAGATTTCTTTACGTTCCTGGTGCAGATGGAGGCAAAGCTCAACGAGATGGGCACTTCGACCGTAGAAGTGTTGCAGGTGGCCATGGACAGCGGCGTGGAGCTGACGGATATTCTTGAAGTATATACATATCTTACCACTCCGACGGCTGAGGCAAAGGCTCGCAACGCCGTTTCTGCTTCTGGCAGTCAGACAGAGTCTTTGGCTCCATGCCTCACCAGCTTCTATCACCAGATGCTTTCAGACTGGCTGAGAGAGAACAACGTAAAGATAGATGAAGATTATCAACCTTAAAAACATCGGGCAATATGAAAAGTAATATATTCAACCGCATAATGGCTGCCATGGCAGTATCATGCAGCATATTTTCATCGGCAAATGCTCAGACGCAGACTTTCACAATGGCTACGCTCAATGTTGACGGTCTGCCGGGACAGGTTCTGTTCTTCGATATGAACCAAGACGGCCCAAAGTCGGGTGGCAGCGAACGCATCAGCGAGTATCTTGCAGCCAAGGGATGCGACATCTTCTGCCTGCAAGAGGATTTCAACTACCGTTGGGAGATATGGTCGCGCCTCTTTGCCGACTATGAGCACGACGAGTGGTCGGGCGGCATCATACTCGAAGAAGAGAAGATAGACTATGCTCATCTTCAGAACGTAAAGTTTAAGTGCGATGGCCTGAACATGGTGTGGAAAAAGGGCATACAGACAACCAACTACGAGCGCAAGGCTTGGCAGAAGAGCTTCGGAAAGTTCAGCCACGACTTTGACGATATGATTACAAAGGGTTTCCGTAGGCATGAGCTTACATTGGGCGACGGTAGCGAGATTGTAGTCTATAACATGCACATGGATGCAAGCTCGCAGCGTGACGAGATGAAGAAGAATGACGGCAAGGACCGCGAGGCACGTCTGTCGCAATGGATTCAGTTGCGCGAGGATATTCTTGAGCGTCTTGATACCCGACCAGTCATTATTGCCGGCGACATGAACAGCCTATATCATCGCGACGAGGTAAAGACCGCCTTTATCGATGCCATAGCAGCCACAGGCAAGGCTACTGTTGGCGACGCGTGGATTGAGAAATGCAACGGCGGAACATATCCTGTATTTGAAGGCGAGGCTTTGGCTGGCGAACTTCTCGACAAGATTCTCTACATCAATCCAACCGATGGAAACAGCGTCGTTCCAACAAGCGTTTCGGTTGATAAAGAAGGGTATGTTTATGACGGCACTCCGCTTGGCGACCAATATCCGCTGTTTGCAACCTTCGAGTTTAAGGACAGAAAAGCATCTGGCGTAAATCAGCAGAATCTTGACAATCAGCCTGCTGAAATCTACGATTTGCGAGGAATCCGTCAGGACGACGAGAATCTGCAAAAGGGAATATATATAATAAATGGCAACACCAAGGTAGTAAAATAAGAATCCATGAACAAGACGATACATATTGCAGAAGAGGCGGCTCGCTGTCTGCTCTGCGCCGATGCTCCGTGCAGCAAGGCTTGCCTGAATGGCGACCCTGCCCGTGCCATAAGAGCCGTACGCTTTGACAATGTAGAACAGGCAAGCCGATGGGTTGCCGACTGCTCCGACGACGAACTTGAAAAGGCTGAGCAGGCGTGCATCCATTACGACCGCCCGATACGCATTCGCCAGTTGGTTGGTGCTTTGCCAAAAGTCGGAAAGGCAGCAGGCGAGGCACATCCGTCGCTTGCCATAGACTTCTGCGGATTGCGTTGCGAGAATCCGTTCTTCCTTGCATCGTCGGCAATATGTACGAACTACGACATGGTGGCGCGTGCTTTCGACATGGGCTGGGCAGGAGTGTTCTACAAGACTATCTGTCTTGATGATATCCGCGAGGTTTCGCCGCGCTTCGATGCCGTTGGCGAGCAGAAGCAAGGCGATTTCTACGGCTTCAGAAATATGGAGCAACTGTCTGAAAATCCGGCAGATGTGGATTTCGAGATTCTTCATCGCCTAAAACAGAACTATCCTTCGAAGATAGTTGTGGCAAGCATAATGGGACGAACCGAGGAGGAATGGATTGAACTGGCAGAGATGGCAGAGAATGCCGGCGTTGATGCCGTTGAGCTGAACTTCTCGTGCCCTCAGATGCGACTTTCGGGCTTGGGCTCGGACGTGGGGCAGAATCCTGAGCTTGTTACCTTCTACACGGCTTATGTAAAGCGGAAGGTAGGCATCCCGGTCATTCCTAAGATGACGCCGAACATAACGCAGATGAACCAGCCTGCCATGGGCGCATATTTTGCTGGGGCAGATGCCATCTCAGCCATCAACACTATAAAGTCGGTGACGATGGGCGAGAGGGGTGCCGTGTCCGACCGCAAGACCATCTCGGGATATTCTGGTCGTGCCGTAAAGCCGATAGCGCAGCGTTTCATTCTCGAAATGGCGAAGAACACGATAATGAAGAACGTCCAGTTCAGCGGCATTGGCGGAATTGAGACGTGGCGCGATGCCTTGGAATACATTCAGCTGGGCTGCCGTAACGTGCAGGTTTGCACGGCCGTAATGCAATACGGCTATCGCATAATCGACGACCTCACATCGGGCTTGCAACATTATATGAGTATGCGCGGAATAAGCAATCTTGCCACCCTCGTGGGTGAGGAACTCAGCCGGTTCGTAATGCCGAACGAGCTCGACCGCGAGACCGTCGTTCTGCCTAAGATTGACCGCTCGGTGTGCATAGGCTGCGGCAGATGCTACACATCGTGCCATGACGGCGGACATCAGGCTATAAAGTTCGACTTCGAGACTCGCCAGCCTAACATCGTCGGCACAAAATGCGTTGGCTGCCATCTGTGCCGTTTTGTGTGTCCTACCGGCGCGATAGGCACGACGAAGCGTTTCAGTAAAAAATAATCTTGTTAAAATAGTATGAAAAAATTTCTGTTAATGGCTGTAGCCGCCTTGATGACTACGACGAGTATTTCGGCTCAGACAGATGCCGTAACTCCCTATTTCACGACTGATGAGTTGCCGAACCTGATTAAGTGTCTGCCTGCTCCGCCCGATACCACCGGAGCTGAGTTCTACTACGACATAATGCAGTACATGTGGGGCAAGGAGCAACGGCTCGACCCAAAGCGCGAAGCCATAGCACGACGCGATGCCGTGTGGTCGTACGACAATCTGTTTGCCGAGTTCGACATTCCTTTCGGACTGAAGATTTCGCGAACCGCAACACCCGAGATATGGAAACTTCTGGAAACGAGTCTTGTAACGACCGACCAGATGCGAGTCGCTCCGAAGAAATACTATGCCCGTCGTCGCCCTTATGTCCGTTTTCACGAGCATATCCTCACATGGCAGGCTGAGGAAGACGAGGAAGAGTTGGGGCGCGAAGGCAGCTATCCGTCGGGACATACCGCACGCGGATGGACAACAGCCCTTCTGCTCTCAGAGATAGCTCCAAGTCGCGCCGACACAATTCTTGCTCGCGGATACATGTATGGCGAGAGCCGTGTGATAGTTGGTGCCCATTGGCAGAGCGATGTCGATGCCACCCGACTTGGGGCAGCCATCGGCTATATGCGTTTGCAGACGAGCGAAGAGTTTCAGAAACAGATGAAGAAGGCACAGCAGGAATATGCCAAGAAGACCGGAGTGGCAATTGCTCCAAGCAAGTCCGACGGCATGGTGCGCGAAGGCTGCGATTATTATTACACCCGAAGCGAGATGCCCGATATGCGACATTTCCTTCCTGCGCCTCCCGATACCATCGGAAATAAGTTCAGCCGCGACATAATGCGATATATGTGGGGCAAGAAGATGCGCCACGATGCCGAGCGTGCCGATATTGCCAAGCGCGATGCCGAATACAGCATCG
>JBGUGY010000133.1:0-9205 GCA_045111775.1 Bacteroidaceae bacterium
ATCCCTTGCCCTCAGACAGCTTCAGATAGTCCCAGAGAAGCTGCTTGTAGTCTGGGTGAGCGCAGTTCTCGATGATGAGGCGTGCACGCTGCGAAGGACTCTTTCCGCGCAAGTCGGCAACACCCTGCTCTGTAACGATTACGCGCACGCTGTGCTCTGACGAGTCGGTGTGTGTAACCATTGGCACGATGCTTGATATAAGTCCGCCCTTGGCTGTAGACGGAGTGGTGAAGATTGAAAGGTAAGCGTTTCGTGCAAAGTCGGCAGAACCGCCGATACCGTTCATCATCTTTGTTCCGCTAACGTGTGTAGAGTTGATGTTTCCGAAGATGTCGGCCTCGAGCGCAGTATTGAGCGCGATGATACCCATACGGCGGATAAGCTCAGGATGGTTTGTAATCTCCTGAGGGCGCAGCAATACGCGGTTTCCGAATACGTTCATGTTGTCGTACATCATGTTAAGCGCATCCTCTGTAAGCGAGAGTGAAGAACCTGTAACGTAGTTACATCTGCCCTTCATAATCAAGTCCATAACAGAGTTCTGGATAACCTCGGTAAACATTGAGAATGCCGGAACTTCAGGATTGTCGCCAAGTGCGCCGAGCACAGCGTTTGCCACGTTGCCTACGCCGCTCTGTAATGGAAGGAATTCTTTTGGAATGCCGCCGTTCTTCAGTTCCTTTACAAGGAAGTCGGCAACAAGGTTACCGATGGTCTGAGTCTCCTCGTTTAGCGGAGTGAACGGAGCCATATTGTCGCGGCAGTCGGTCATAACAACGCCAAGAACCTTCTTAGGGTCTACGTCAACGTAGGTTGTACCGATGCGGTCGCCCGGATTTACGATATTGATTGGCTTGCGATAAGGCGGAATCTCAGGGATGTAGATGTCGTGCATACCTGTAAGCTTGCCTGTGTGCGATGCGTTAAGCTCGATAAGCACTTTGTCGGCAACCTTTACGAGGGTAGGCGAGATACCTACGGATGTTGAGAGGATAATCTTGCCGTCTTCTGTGATGTCTGAAGCCTCTACGATGGCAACGTCAATCTTGCCAAGGAAGCCGTAGTTTACGTCCTGACCAATCATTGAAAGGTGAACATCGAAGTACTGCACTTCGCCGCTGTTGATGGCTGCGCGCATATCCTTATTGCTCTGGAACGGAGTTCTGAACTTTACAGCGTGGGCAAGCGACAGTTCTGTGTCTATCTGCTTTCCGGTTGCACCGCCAGTTATCAATCCAACTCTGAATTCCTCGCCTTTCTCGTGCAGCGCCTGAGCGTGTTTTGCCAGTGCCGACGGAATTGCCTTTGGCGTTCCAACAGATGAAAATCCACCAATACCAATGGTGTAGTCGTTCTTGATAAGGGATGCAGCCTCTTCGGCTGTTAAAATAGGATACTTCATATTCACAAATGTTTTTTTATTATTATGGAGTGCAAAATTATATCAAATTTTTAAATAAAAGCACATTGGCGTGAAAAAATGCATATTAAAACGCATTTTTTTGTGCCAATGTGCTTAAATCTGAATTATTATAATGCAAATATGCAATCAAGAGTGTTTTTATGCAGAATAATTGCAAAAGTATTCTCTTCTGATTGTATATTATTTCATTTCTGCCAGATTCTTGTCTGCCACAAAATCGAGTTTGTTAAGGATGATAACTTCCTTTGCGCGCTCGGCATTATCGGTGCGGAAGACAAGTATTCCGTGATTGCCCAGAAGGAACGAATACATGTAGGCAATCGATATTCCCTCGTTCGAGAACAGTTCGATGGCATCGGCGGCGCGTCCCGGCTGGTCGTTCAGCTTGATGGCAAACACATCCGACAGGGCAACGCTGATGCCCGACTCTTTCAGAATCTTGTAAGCCTCGGTTGGGTTGCTACAGATGATGCGGTAGATGCCGTAGTCGAGCGTGTCGGCAATGGTCGATGCGATAATCTGTATCTGTGCCTCTTTCAGCAGTTTCAGAACCTTGAGAAGCGTTCCGCTCTTGTTCTCGATAAAGATTGATAACTGTAATACTGTCATAATACTTGTATTTTACTGGTAAACGGTTCTTAAGTCTTTCACTCTCACTGCCTTGCCCTCGCTCTTAGGCAGCGTTCCCTTTGGCACGAGTTTTACTCTTGGCGTTAGCAGAATCTCGTCTTTCAGGTGGCGCGTAATCTCTTTTGTAAGCGATTGCAGACGAGGATAATCGTCGGTAAAGAGCTGGTCGAGTTCCACCTCAACAGTCATGTTATCATTGTCGTTGTCGGTGGTGAGGGTTATCAGATAGTCGGTAGAGAGTTCCTTGAACTGCATCAGAATCTTCTCAATCTGGATAGGGAAGATGTTAACGCCGCGGAGCACCATCATATCGTCCGAACGGCCTTTCATGCGGTCTATGCGGATGTGTTTTCTGCCGCACGGACAGTCGTAGCCCAGAACTCGCGTAAGGTCGCGCGTGCGGTAGCGCAGCAGCGGCATAGCCTCGCGGTTGATGGTTGTGAGCACAAGTTCGCCAATCTCGCCGTCTGGCACAGGTTCGAGGGTCTCAGGGTCTACAATCTCAACGATGTAGTAATCCTCCCAGAAGTGAAGTCCGTTCTGCTCCTTACATTCAAAGCCCACGCCCGGACCGCACATCTCGCTCATTCCGAACGAGTTGTAAGCCTTTACGCCGAGCATCTTCTCAATCTTCTTGCGCTGCTCCTCAGAGTGCGGCTCTGCGCCAATGGCGAGAAGTTTCAGTTTTGTATCCTTCTTTGGGTCGATGCCAAGTTCGTCCATAACTTCCTTGATGCGAGTTACATACGATGGCACGGCGTGTATTGCCGTTGTTCCGAAGTCGGTTATGAACTTAATCTGTCGTAGCGTGTTTCCTGCTGCTGCCGGAACGGTGAGCATCCCCAGTCGCTCGGCTCCGTACTGGAATCCCAGTCCGCCGGTAAACATACCATAGCCCGATGAGTTCTGGAACACATCGTCGGGGCGCAGACCAACCATCCACAGGCATCGTGCCACGGCATTAGCCCATTCGTCGAGGTCTTTCTGCGTGTGAAGAATCACCGTAGGGTTGCCCGTTGTGCCGCTCGATGAGTGCAGACGGACGCATTTCTCCAGCGGAACGCTTCGCATTCCGAAAGGATAGGTGTCTCTTAAATCTTGCTTTGTGGTGAACGGAATCTTGCGGATATCGTCGAGAGTCTTGATGTCGTCGGGTGTGATGCCGGCTTCTGCGAATCTCTTCTTGTAAAATTCCGAGTTCATGCAATGCTTTACTGTTGCTTTCAGTCGTTCAAGCTGAAGTGCCTTTATCTCTTCCCTCGAAAGCGTTTCTTTGTCGGGGTGAAGAAATTCTGAATTTACATCCATGTTTTATAGTTTTCTGGTATTAAATTATAGTAAAAAAATGTGAGTTACATAAGTCCGTCAACCTCCATCTGTGCCTTGGTGCTGTATGCAAGTCCGGTTGCCGATGCTATCAGCGTGCCGTCTTGGTTGCGCACCAGCATGCTGCACGATGGCAGTTTGTGATGCTCGAACACCTCGGTACACTCAGCCGTGAGATGGTCGCCCAGTTTTGCCGACTTGTGGAAGGTTATGCTGTTGCTTATTCCCACGCTCATTGCGCCGTGTGTGTTCGAAACGGCGGCGAAGGCAAGGTCTGCCAAGGTGAATATCGCTCCACCTTGGCAAACGCCAGCTCCGTTTAAGTGCCGTTCTTCGACGTCCATCTCCGCCTTGGCGAATCCCTCTTCGATGTGAGTTATCCTGATGCCGTTAGAGGCGGCGAATCGGTCGAATTTATTCAGTCTTTCCAACAAAGTCATCACTTCGTGAATTTGTTCTTTATTGCGCGGTTGTCAATAACCCTCACGCTCTTGCCCTGATAGCGTTCTATGCTTCCCGGAGCCATAATCTTGATGTCAGCCTTGATGGCTATGACGCTCTGCAACTTGGCTGCGAGTTTCTTCTTCAGGGCGAGTTCCTTAACCGTGTCGGTAGAGTAGAATTCTTTTCTCACCTCAACCTGAACCTGAATAGTGTCGAGGTTGTTTACGCGGTCTACGATAATCATGTAGCGTGGCTCGAACTCAGGCAGACTGAGGATTACGCTCTCAACCTGCGATGGGAACACGTTGATGCCTCGAATGATGAGCATATCGTCTGAGCGACCCATGATAGGACCCATCTTTATGTTCTTTCTGCCGCACGGACACTCGTCTATCATTAGCGAGCTGATGTCGCGTGTGCGGTAGCGCAGAACAGGCATTCCCTCCTTTGTTAGGGTTGTGAACACAAGTTCGCCCTGCTGTCCGTATGGCAGCGGTTCGAGAGTGTCGGGGTCGATTATTTCAGGGAAGAAATGGTCTTCGCAGATGTGCGAGCCGTTCTGACATTCGCACTCGTAAGATACGCCCGGACCGAGAACCTCGCTCAGACCGTAGATGTTGAACATCTTCAGTCCCAGTTTGTTCTGAATCTCCTGACGCATATTCTCCGTCCAAGGCTCTGCGCCGCAGAGGGCAGCCTTCAGCGAGAGGTCTTCCTTTTTTATGCCCATCTTCTCCATTGTCTCGGCAAGATAGAGCATGTACGAAGGTGTTGCAGCCGTTCCGGTTATCTTCAGGTCGCGCATCAGGCGCAGGTGCTTCTCGGTGTTTCCTGTTGAGGTTGGAACGACAGCCGCGCCGATGTTCTCAACGCCGTAGTGAAGTCCCAGTCCGCCGGTAAACAGTCCGTATCCGTAAGATACCGAGAAAGTGTCTTCTTTCGACATGCCAGCCGCGCCGAGGCATCGGCTCACACACTCGGCCCATATCTCGATGTCCTTCTGAGTGTAGCCCACGATTGTTGGGTTTCCCGTTGTGCCCGATGAGGCATGAACGCGTACAATCTCGCTTGCCGGAGCAGCCTGAAGTCCGTAAGGATAGTTGTCGCGGAGGTCCTGCTTTGTCGTAAACGGAAGTTTAACTATGTCTTCAATGCCGTGTATATCGCCCGGTTCGATGCCCAAAGCCTGCATCTTCTCGCGATAGAAATTCACGTTGGTATAAACGTACTTTACCAGCTTTACAAGTCGCTTTCCCTGCAAATCGTGCATCTCGTCGCGCGACATTGTTTCTTTTGCCTTATTCCAGATCATTTTTTAGAGTGAGATTAAGAGAGTTAGTTTTGTCAAATTTTGTGATTTTGTCTGAATTCTATGATGCGTTCCTCGAACAGAGGGAACTGCTCTTGCGTGATGAACGATGTGCACACCCTCACGCCCTGCTGCGTGCTTCCCATCGTGTCGAGAGGGAACACGGCAATTCCGTAGAACATAAGCTCCTTGCTCAGTTCTATGTCGGTCATGCCAGGATACTGAACGGTGAAGTAGAATCCGTCGGCAAGCGGTGCGCCCATGTCGTTGTCGTAGACAAGGTAGAAGTCGTTGGCAAGCAGAACCTTCTTCATGAACTCGGCTCTGCGTCCGTACTCGCGAACCTCGGCAACGAAGTTGAACGTGCCGTCGCAGGCAGCCTCCATCATGGCAGCCATGGCGTGCTGTGTTGAGTGCGTAACGCCGCTCGAAAGCGTGTACATAACGCGGTCGTAGAAGAATTTTCCGAATGCGCCCACGCCGAAGTTCTTCTGTAGGGCAGGGAATACTCTTGCCGACAGCTTGTTAGATATGCAGCTTACGCCGATACGCTGTCCGGCATAACTGAATGCCTTTGAGCCAGAGATTGACAGAATGTAGTTGTCGGTATATCGTGCCACAGAAGCCTGATAAGGAGCTTCGTAAGGGTGCGAAAGGTCGTGGCGGAAGTCCATCGCAAAGTATGCAAGGTCTTCGAGCACTATGGTGTCGTACTTGGTTGCCAATTCGCCGATGCCCTTCAGCTCGTCCTCGTTAAAGCAGACCCACGACGGATTGTTAGGGTTTGAATATACGATGGCGGCGATGTTGCCCTTCTTCAGGAACTCCTCCATTTTGGCAATGAGTTTGTCGCCTCTGAAGTCGTGAATGTCGAAGCTCGTCGTCTTCAGTCCGATAATCTCGCATTGCGTTGTCTGCACGGGGAATCCCGGATGGATGAACAGAACCGTATCCTTCTCGGGTATGGCGTGGCGTATTGTCGTAAACACGGCGAAAGTGCCTTGCATTGAGCCTGTTGTGGCTACGCATCCTTCGGGTGCAACATCAACGCCGATGTACGCCTTTATGAACTTTGAAGCAGCCTCCTTCAGTCTTGGAATACCGCCGTTTGGAGGATATGCAGCCGCGCATCCTTCGGCAAGAGCCTTTGCCTCGGCGTCCATTCCAATCTTGCTTGGCTTCAAGCCCGGAACGCCCATCTCCAAGTGGATGAAAGGCTTTCCGGTTTTCTTTTCGAGAACTCTCGAAAGGGTTGCAATATCGCGTATTGTAGCCGTGGAGAAGTCGTCGAGCCCCATCTCGCTTATTGTTGAGGCTACAATCTCATAGTCTATCGGAGTCTGTTTCATTTTGCTGCCTCCACACCATTGTCAAACGCCTGAAGGTTTGCATTCACGATAGCCTCGCCCTTGCGTGCGAAGATGCTCTTTATTGCCTCGCGGAGCTGTTCAACCGACACAATCTCGATGTAAGGCGCAGCCATGCCCAGCAGAACCATGTTGGCTGCCTTTGCCATGCCCAGTTCGCTTGCTATCTTCTCGATGTCGAGTTTTACGCTTGGCATTGCGTCGAGTTCCTTGTTCAGCTCTGCCTCGTCGGGATAGTTCGGTATGTTGATGAACGGCTTGCTGCTTGTTACAATCTTTCCGTTCTTGCTGAGGTATGGCAGATAGCGAAGAGCCTCCATCGGCTCCATTGAGATTATCACGTCGGCCTTGCCAAGGGCGATGAGGTCTGAGTAAATCTCGTCGGTAGAGAGGCGCAGATTGCTCTGTACGTCTCCTCCGCGCTGGCTCATTCCGTGAACTTCTGCCTGCTTAAGATGCAGACCAGCCTGTGTTGCGGCCTCGCCTATGATGGTTGCGATTGAGAGGATTCCTTGTCCACCCACACCGCATAGTATGATATCTTTCTTCATCTTGTTACTTGTTTTTTTTCTTTGCTTCGCGCAGATGACGCTGGAGTGTCTGCATACATTCTCTTCGCGGAATGATTACAGAAACGCCGTTGTATTCAATCTCTTCCTTTATCACGCGTGTAATCTCTTCCATGTTCTTTGGCAGCGGCACAACCACGCGTACGTGCTCTGGCTCAACGCCCAGGCCAAGGCAGATAGCCTCGTACTTGTTTGTTCCTGCGCTGTCCTGACCGCCTGTCATTCCGGTTGTGAGATTGTCGGAGATTACAACCACGATGTTGCTCTTGTCGTTTACGGCATCGAGCAGACCGGTCATTCCCGAGTGTGTGAATGTAGAGTCGCCGATGATGGCAACAGAAGGGAAGAAGCCTGCGTCGGCAGCACCCTTTGCCATTGTGATTGATGCGCCCATGTCAACGCAACTTGCAAGAGCCTTGAACGGAGGAAGTGCGCCGAGAGTGTAGCAGCCTATGTCGCCGAAGATGCGATAGTCTGGGTATGTTGCAAGAACCTCGTTAAGGGCGTTGTACACATCGCGGTGACCGCAGCCTTGGCACAACTGTGGAGGACGGCCTGCAAGATTCTTTGCGCTCTCGAATACTGCGCCGTAAGGCTTTCCAAGAGCCTTTGCCACGCTGTCAGGGGTTAGCTCGCCTGTGCGTGGAAGGTCGCCCGTGAGTCTGCCCTTCAGCGGATAGCCTGCGCCGAGCAAGCCTCTTACGTCGAGTTCAACAACCGGCTGACCGTCTTCAACCACGATAATCTCGCTGCATTTCTCTGCCAATGCCTTAATCTTAGCCTCTGGCAGCGGATACTGAGATACTTTCAGAATGTTTGCAGCCTCGCCGTCGAGTGCTTCCTTAACGTAGTTGTAGGCAATACCGCAGGCAATGATGCCCAGTTTGCCGTTGCCGTTCTCAACCTTGTTGTATATCGAATTTTCGGCTGCGCTGTTCATCTCGCTCTGCTTCTCGATGAGCGCGTCGTACTTCTTTCGTGCAATTCCCGGCAGGAGAACCCAGCTGTCCTTAGAAGGGTTCAGCTCGTTCTGCTTGCGAGCCTCGCCAATCTCGACGGCTGCGCGAGAGTGTGCCAGACGGGTTACAACGCGCAGAAGCACAGGCTCTTTGATAGCCTCGGAGTAGTCGAACGCCTTAGCCATCATGTCGTATGCTTCCTGCTGGTTTGATGGCTCAAAAACAGGAATCATGGCAAATTTGCCGTAGAAGCGAGAGTCCTGCTCGTTCTGCGAAGAGTGCATCGAAGGGTCGTCGGCAGCAAGTACAATCAGACCGCCGTTTACGCCTGTTATGGCTGAGTTGACGAAGGCATCGGCACACACGTTCATTCCAACGTGCTTCATGCACACCAGTGTGCGCTTGCCGGCATACGACATACCGAGGGCTGCCTCCATGGCAGTCTTTTCGTTTGTACACCAGCGGCTGCGGATGTTGCGTTCCTTAGCCTCCTTGTTTGTCTGGATAAACTCGGTAATTTCGGTCGACGGAGTGCCCGGATATGCGTAGACACCGCTCAGTCCGGCATGTATTGCACCAAGTGCAACAGCCTCGTCGCCAAGAAGAAGTTTTTTCATTTGTATGTCTATTTTATTATTATTTTTTCAGAATGTATGCTGTGGCGCGTGCGCTTCCCACTTTTTCTATGCTGCCGTTGGCAAGCAGTTCGGCAAGCGTGCGCTCAATGGTTGTCATGCTGATGTCGGGGCAGCAGGCGGCGATGTCGCGCTTCTTTATGCGCCCCATCTTTTTCTCGAAGACCGATTTTACCCTGTCTGCCTTCGACAGTTTTCCGTTACGGCGCAGTTCAACGCGCTCCTGAAAGCGTTCGTATGTTGTTCTTATCAGTTCGAGGTAGAAGCGCACGAACGGCATGTAGTTGTTCGAGTTGTTGTGCCATCCGCTTGCGCTCTCGCGGAGTGTGCTTCGGTAGCGTTCTATGTTCTCGGCTACGATTTTCTCCAGACTAACGTATTTCCCGGCAAAGAAGCCGTGCTTGTATAGCAGCAGAAGCGTGAGTAGGCGGCTAATTCTGCCGCTGCCGTGCTTGAACGGACGGATGCACAGAAAGTCGAGCGTAAATATAGGTATGAGCAGCAGAGGCGAGTAAGTGCCTTTCTGCATGGCCTCGTTAAACT
>JBGUGY010000134.1:0-3888 GCA_045111775.1 Bacteroidaceae bacterium
CTGAAGGGCGGCGAACTGGAGAACGAGACAATGCAATTCAAGAACCACACCACGATAACAAGCCTCAGCGACGAGTTTACCGAGGAATTCTTCGAGACAAAAAAGGTGGTTTACGTCTCACTTTAAAGCAAAATCCGAAATGCTAAACATTCACACCGTTCGCTGCAACGAATTGCAGGAAAACTGCTACATCGTTTGGGACGAGACCAACGAGGCGGTAATCATCGACCCCGGAATGCGATATGCAAACGAGAAGGAAGCAGTCAAGAAGTTTATCAACGATAAAAACCTGACGCTCAAGCACATGCTCAACACGCACCTGCATTTCGACCATTCGTGGGGCATCAGCTTCATCAATCACGAATTTGGACTGAAGCCCGAAGCGCACGGCGGCGACATCGAAATCTATCAGCATCTCGACCAGCAGGTTGTAATGTTCATGGGCGATGAGTCGCACGAAGAAATCGTTCCGCTTGGCAGATGCCTTAACGAAGGCGATACGGTTACATTCGGCTCGCACACATTCAGCATCATCGAAACGCCGGGACATACCAACGGCGGCATCTGCCTTTACTGCGAGGCAGAGAAGGTGCTCTTTACGGGCGATTCGCTCTTCCGCATGAGCATCGGACGAACCGACTTTCCGGGCGGAAGCTACGAGGCTCTCGCGCGCGCCCTGAAGACAAAGATAATGACTCTGCCCGATGATGTCACAGCCTACCCCGGTCATGGCCCTGAGACCAACATCGGCGAGGAAAAACTAATGAATCCTTATATTTAAAACATACCAAAAATGAGCAAGCAAGTTTTCATAGCAGGACCGTGCGTAATAGAGTCGGCTGAATGTCTCGACATCGTTGCGCAAGAACTTGTAAGAATAAACAAGAAATACGGCATCGACATAATCTTCAAAGCATCGTTCGACAAGGCTAACCGAACTTCGATATCGAGCTACCGCGGTCCGGGACTCGAAAAGGGCTTGCAGATGCTTGCCGACGTAAAGCAGAAGTACGGACTCCGATTGCTTACCGATATTCACGAGAGCCATCAGGCTGCACCAGCCGCCGAAGTGGTTGACGTGCTTCAGATTCCGGCTTTCCTTTGCCGACAGACCGACCTCTTGGTGGCTGCAGCAAAGACTGGCAAAACGGTAAACATAAAGAAGGCGCAGTTCCTTTCGGGACTCGACATGCAGTTCCCCGTTGAGAAGGTGCGCGAGAGCGGAAACGACAACATCTGGCTTACCGAGCGCGGAAACATCTACGGATACAACAATCTGGTGGTAGATTTCCGCAATATCCCTGACATGAAACAGTTTACGCCAACCGTCATAATGGACTGCACGCATAGCGTTCAGCGTCCCGGAGCAGCAGGCGGAAAGACTGGCGGAAACCGCGAGTTTGTGCCGTCTATGGCTCTGGCAGCCAAGGCGTTCGGTGCAAACGGCTTCTTCTTCGAGACACATCCCGACCCAGAAAAGGCTCTATCGGACGGTCCGAACATGCTGTATCTTAACGAGTTGGAAGAACTCATCGGCAAACTCATAGAAAAATAACAAAGCGATGAGCAAGATAAAGGAATATGCCATAAAATGCCTGCAAGACGAGGCTCAGGCTCTGCTCGACCTCATTCCGCAGCTTACCGACGATTTCGACAAGGCTGTGGAAATCATCCTTAACTGCAAGGGCAAGCTGGTTATCACAGGCGTGGGCAAGTCGGGACACATTGGCGCAAAGATTGCCGCAACGCTTGCCAGCACGGGCACACCGTCGTTCTTCATCAATCCGCTCGATGCCTATCATGGCGACCTCGGAATGATTCGCACGGGCGACGTGGTTATGGCTATCAGCAACTCGGGCATGACCGACGAGCTTCTGCGCATAATTCCGTATCTAAACGAGAATGACATTCCGGTTATAGGCATGTCGGGCAATCCCGAATCGCTTCTTGCCAAGCACAGCACATGCCACATCTGCATAAAGGTGAAGCGCGAGGCCTGTCCGCTTAATCTTGCGCCTACGTCGTCTACCACAGCCACGCTTGCCATGGGCGATGCCATTGCCTGCGCCCTGATAGAGATGCGAGAGTTTAAGGCAACGGACTTTGCTCAGTTCCATCCGGGCGGCTCGCTTGGCCACAGACTGCTGACGCGCGCCAAGGACATTATGCGCAAGGAGAATCTACCTATCGTTCCGCCAGAGATGAAACTGAGCGAGGCGATTACGCACATAAGTCAAGGAAAGGTGGGACTGGTGATAATAATGACTGGCAGCCGCATAGACGGTATTGTTACCGATGGAGACGTGCGCCGAGCAATGCAGAACAACCAGCAGAACTTCTTCAACCTTAACGTGAGCGACGTGATGACGAAGAAGCCGAAGACCATCGCCCCAACTGTCAAGGTGGACGATGTGCTGCGGACGCTTCACAAGAACAAAATCCACTCGCTTCTGGTAGTTGACGAGGAGATGAACCTGCTTGGCATTGTTGACGAATTCGACTGCTTTATATAAAAAAATCGCCGTTCCTGTATCTTGCAAGAACGGCGATTTTTTTTAGTTTACACCTTAAAAGAAAGCTTTGATAAGGTGGCTGAGAATTATAATAAATGCAATACAAAAACATATAATTGCTATTCTGTCCTTTTTTCGTCTTTCGTTCTCATCAACATCGCGCAAGTACGAATTGCGGTCAATTCTTGTCTGATAGCCATTGCCGTCAGTACTTGAATTTGCAGAAACGGAATTGCCAGCCTCATCGTTTGTAGAAACTCCGCACAACTTATCAGCCAGCTCTTCACATTCAGAATTATTCTCGTGACGAAGACGATGTTTTTCGAGCATATCGCTGTAACTCTTCATCACATCCGACTCGCTTTTGTACAACTCGTCAAACTGTGCCTTGAACCGAAGATAGATAGAATCATCCTTTCCGCGAACAATTCCGAGATAATTGATTTTGCCCCTCAGAAACTTGCTCACCTCTATGCTATAGTAATACTTATGATAGTCCTTCTTTCGGTTGTTTCGATACGCACAGCAGCAAGCCGCCTCATAGCCGTATTTCTTCCAGACAAACAACAATGTGCGAATCTCGCGGATGTAACGGCGCGAAACGTTCAGCTTCTTGTTTACAACAATGCCCGTAACCTCCTGATGGCGCGATTTAGACTGCAAACGAACCTTCTTTTGGTTTATAACGAAGCCGTATGACGAGATTATTTCCTTAATTCTGTTATAGAATGCCCCGTTTAAGTCGAACACGTTTACATCCGAACTGAATGTGATATCATCGGCATAGCGCGAGAATGTTACGTTGTTTTCGGCAGCCACCTTTGCAATATCCTCGTCCATCTGGCGGCACACAAAATTAGAGAGCAACGGCGATGTTGGGAATCCCTGCGCCAAAACGTCAACACCATCTTTGCGATAGGTGCAAAGCCCCGAAATAAAATCTACGGCAAACGGCGAGAACTCGAAAGGCTTTGCCGAAAGGACTTGCTTTACCTGCTCGCGCGTAATGCTCGGAAAGAAATTGCTAAGGTCGATATTCAGCACAAAATTCTTGCCAGTATGCAGCGCGGCATTATCGGCAACAGAGCGTCCTTGCACAAATCCGTAAGCCCACGGAGTTGCTTCCTCGTACGATTGCAGAATTTTCAGAATAGCTTTCAGTCGTACTCTAAAAGCAGGCTTCGGAGCAACGATTTCTCTAAAACCACCCTTTCGCTTTGGTATGTTGAATATTCTTAATCTGTCATAATCATCTTTCGCTGTATCAACATAATAATTTAATTGAGAAACGCTCCTCCATTCTAAAGGCATACTATCATACAGATAGCCATTCTTACTATTTGTCCTTAGCCAATATGGTCCTCTCTTAACATCA
>JBGUGY010000135.1:0-2024 GCA_045111775.1 Bacteroidaceae bacterium
AACCGTAAGAAGAATGTACAAACCGTTCATTTTTTACATTTTTAGGCGCAAAGATAGCTCTTTTATTTTATTTTATTTCCGTCCGAAAAAACCTTTCTTTTCTGGCAACTCAAAAAAAATATTCATTTAATTCTACCAACAAGTATTTATTGCTATTTTTGCAAACCGAAACAGCAAACAGAAAAGTGGAACAACAATATCCGTCAATACTTTTGGAGAAGGCCGTGGGCGAGTTCTCACGACTTCCCGGCATAGGTCGAAAAACGGCCCTGCGACTTGTCTTGCACATGCTAAGGCAAGAAAACGAGTCGGTAGACAGCTTTGCAAACGCGCTCGTAACACTTAAACACGAAGTGAAATACTGCAAGGTATGCCACAATATTTCAGATACAGATGTATGTCAGATTTGTTCCGACAGCCGCCGAGACAAGTCGCTCATCTGCGTTGTCGAGAACATCCGCAACGTGATGAGCATCGAAAACACGCAGCAGTTTCACGGATTGTACCACGTCTTAGGGGGAGTAATCTCGCCAATCGACGGCATCGGCCCGAGCGACCTCGAAATAGACTCGCTTGTAGAGCGTGTTAAGGCTGGCGGAGTGAGCGAGGTGATCCTCGCCCTAAGTTCAACGATGGAGGGCGACACGACAAACTTCTACATCTTCCGCAAACTTGCCGATACTGGAGTGAAAATCAGCGTTCTTGCACGCGGAATAAGCATCGGCGACGAACTTGAATATACCGACGAGGTTACGCTCGGCCGTTCTATCATAAACCGAACAACATTTACAGGAAACACTTAAAAAAATATAATTATGGATGATTTAAAACCAAAAGTAAGAGCATTAAGAATGTTATGGATATTGATGTGGATTAATCCAGTCATTATTTTGTTCTTAATAAGAAACACACGTTTGGATGATGCAACAGCCGAGTATGTTATGCAAATCATAGGCATAGCCGTAACAGTTGCAGCAATTCCTATTTGCTACAAATTCTTCGATTCAAAATTTGCTCGCAAGGCAATAGAAGAAACCGGAGAAAGGTCTCAAACATTGTATATGATTCGTATGAATACGCTATTTTTTCCTATCATATTAAATTCCGTATTCTATATTATGACAGGTTCGCAATCATCTCTTTTCTGCATCGGAATTTTGCTTTTGTTTTCTCTCACAATCTGGCCAACAGAAAAAGATTTTGACAAGATAGAAAAGTAAAAACACAGTTATGGTTGATTGCAAAGAAAACGTGAGGAATCTCAGAATTGCGTGGAGCGTTATTCTGTTAATCGGCATAGCCACAATTGCCGTGTCTGGACCTATTTACATATCAAATTCGACAGTTGTAAATGTCGCAAAAATTGTAACGATTGCGCTCACGATAGCTTCATTGTACATTTGCTATAGATTTTTCAGTCTGAAGTTTGTCCGCAACAAAATAAAGGACGAGAAATCTCTGCAAAAATACATGAGATGCCGATTCATAATATTGTACTTTACCTTTGCAATTACTACATTTATTTATTGCGTATCTCTTTCGCAATCAATACATTTGTGCATTTTATTTACAGTATTACTTTATCTACTGATTTGGCCTACGGAAAAATCATTTAACAAACAATTAACAACTAAATGAAGAAACTTCTCCAAGACGATACAATAAGACTGAGAGCACTCGAATTGTCCGACATCGACGAATACTACAACTGGTGCAACGACAGCACCGAGTGGCATTCGTCGGACATGACTGTGCCCGTGTCGCGCCAGAGCATCATCGACTACATAATGAACAACAACGGCGATTTCTATTCGGACGGAGAAGTGAAGCTCGCCATCGAGAATCTGCAGACGAAAAAAATCATCGGAATGTGCAGTCTCTCGAGTTACGACCGATACAGCAACAAGGCAGAAGTAGGCATATTCGTTTCTCCAGATAGCAGAGCTCAAAACTTTGGATATAAGTCAATTATACTTCTCGCAGAATATGCAGGAGTTCGTCTGAACATTCATCAGCTTTATGCC
>JBGUGY010000136.1:0-8698 GCA_045111775.1 Bacteroidaceae bacterium
TGCTCTGCCAGCTGTTTCTCTATCGAGATGGGTATTCTTGTCAGTCTGTCGGCACGGACAAACGACTCTGTTCCGTGAAGCCGATGGCGCGGACGTTCAATAATGCTTTTCACGGCGCGCACAAACTTCTCCTGCTCGCCGGCAAAGACACTCCACCACACCAGTTCGGGTGTCTCGCCTTCGGTGCTGGGCGAAAAGCCGTGAAAGGTGCGTTTCATATAGTCGAGCGACAACATACGATATTCGCGCTCAATGTCTTCAATTATCTTTCGCCAATGTTCGTGATAGTTTAGTTTTGTGCTCAACACATCAAAGCCGAAACGGAAATGACGGACTTCCGAACCAACGCTATAGTCTATGTTTATCTCGCTCTTGCCAATGTCGTTGCCGTAGTTTACAAACCCAGCAAGAATACCCCTGCGGAAACTGAAATTATCGTTGTCGTTCTGCAAGATGCTGCCGAACCGAGCATTTTTTACATTCTTTTCGAACTCAACCCATATCGGATAGTCGGCATTGTCGAAAAACACGGCAGGAGCAGTCTCACCGTTAGCTATAGGTTGCAGAGAGCCATCATCGCCCAGCCTCACAACGCTCTCAACACCACCCGACCATGAGTAAGCCGATGTCAGATTCTCAGCCCCGACATTCCTCACAGCCTTGTCCCAGATGGCACCGAATTTTCCACATTCAATGCTCATCGTAAAATCGTGGTGTTTTATCGTCAGAAGTTCCATATATGCCTTAGCTCCAGAAACTTGTGTAGCCCGATGCAAGGCGTTTCTTCATCTCGCCCAACTTAGCAAGCGAGATGGCATTATATGGCACATCGCCAGCAAACAGACTGCCGCACACCTCTTCAAGTCCGCTCTTTATTGCCGATTCGAGTTCGTTGAAGAATTCCGCACTCACTTTGGTCTCGTCGCCCTCTATGCGCGAGAGAATCTTCATGTTGGTTATCTCGTCCAAGGCACGGGCAACCACAAATTCTTGTGTTTCATCTTCCTTCTTGTATGGAAGATTGTTCACCACATACAAAAGGACTTCGTTTCGTGTTCGGTATGCAATCTTGAAAGGCGTACCTTCCAATCTGTCGTTTATCTTTTGCAGATAGTCTAACGCCTTGTCGCACACGTCCTTGTTGCTTTCGTATATGTCAACGCCCTCTACGGCTGTGCCCACAAGTTCGTCTTTGCCAAGCTTGCCTATCTGCTCGTTTTTGCAAGAAAGACCGCCGTGCAAGTCAACTTCGTTCATCTCTATTGTCATTGCACGGTCGAGCACCTTTCGGCTGAACGAGAATGTCGTCTCATCCATATTAACCGTACCAACAACAATAAGGTTTTGCGGAATGCTTATGCCATTGTTATTAAAGGCGTGTCTTACGCTTTCATCATTTGCTAAACTTGCCGTCAGGTTAAAGAACCATTGCTCATCGCTCTTTTTCAGAATAGGGTCGGTAGTGATATTACCATCGGCATCGGCTTTGCGACTTTCAATAACGCTCAGATATTCGGCAAAATACTGTTCCACAGGCGCAAGATTCATCTCGTCGAGACAAAGGAAATAAGGCACATCAGGCTCTTCCCATGCACGAGCAATGAATTTCAGAAAGTCTCCTGCAACAAACATAGGCGTACCGCTAACGCGACTAACATAGCCTATAAGTTCGCTCGAATCGTGCCAGTTTGGTCTAACCTGAATCATCTCGAAGTTTCGCGGCTTCTGCGACTGGAATTCCGCATCGTCGCCATCCCAGCAAGCCCTTGCCAGTTCCCTTACAATACGGCTCTTTCCTGTTCCCGAAATACCAGCGAGAAGTAGAAAAGGCTTGGATTTTATGGCGGTGATGTAAGGACGATAAAATATCGAAATACAATGTGTATCTGATGGTTGTTTATCAAAACTTCCAGAAAGAAGCATATGCTTCTCACCATCATCCATTAAATCTATTAATGGTGCATATTTAGAATCTGCTTTTTTTATACATCTTACACAGAAGCTTCTACCTAATTTTTCAAAAACAAGCAAATCTCCTTCAGAAAGGTCATCTCCATTACAAGCCAAAAACGTAATTAGTTTTGAACTCCATCTAAGATTTGTCGCAGATTGTATTTCTACAGATTCAAAAGATTGCAGATTATTTATATGACAAATGTTTACTTCAATATTCTTTTTTTCATCTATATATGATTTTGGAACATTAAAGAATTCAATTCCTATATTTCTTGGGATATCGATTTGTTTGCCACTTGCCTGATATTCAGAAACCCTACATATATATAAAACATTCATAATGGAAATACTATTAAATTACACCAAAATGCTCAAAAAAAGCTTTTTTGTCATCTCTTGCATTATAAATTTCAACATCCCCACTTTTATTAAGTAATAACTTCATATTATTTTCACTATCAACTTCTATAATGCCAGAATATTCATTTAAAATATATTTAACATTAAGGATATTACCCATTTCTCCACCAAATAATGCAGCACCAGCTGTTGCTAAATTTGGTTTATTTGGATGATTTTCCAAATAATCAACAAAACCATACAATAAATTTATGGAAGGAACGATGTTTACAAAGCCCTTCTTAGTAAAAGGATTAGGCACATAATATAATTGCATCCATTTTTGCATATAAATTTGTGCTTCTTCTCTACTTATATCATGGTCAAATCTTGGAATATACTCATTAGAATCTTCATAATAAAGAGCCAATTGAAGAGCCAACTGATATGGAGTTCTAAAAAAAGCTCCATCATAGCAACCATTCATATAGGAACGAAAATCCAATTTGTCCATTCTCTGCTTGGGGAGTACTCCTACAAGTTCCACAACAGTATCAAGCGAAGCGTTTCTCCACTTACAAATAGGATCAGACTTTGTTTTTGGATATTTAATCATAAGTCTTCCACTTTCGTTTTTTGTTGCCATAATTATCTATTATTTTAACCAATATTCGATTAATGCTTGTTCTCTTCTCTCTATTTCTTCAATAAATTCTTGTCTGAAGTGAATTGGATATTTTTTCTTCTCGATCTCAGAATCTACTTGTGAAGATATATATCTTACCCCACCTGTCATTTTGTCCAATAAATCCAAATAATCATAACCAAGAATTTGCCATTCACTGTCATCTAACAGTTTTTCCTCTGCTGCAATTTGGATAGTCCACTGCTCAGAAATCGCTCTTGCTATGTTTGGAAATGTTTTACTTCTCCATTTTTGACGTTCTTCAGGTGTTTTGGTCTTTGTAAAGCCATCAGAATACCATTTAGGTTGTGTGTTACCACTTTCAAAAACAATACGTTCTCCTTTGTCGCTCGTCTCTTTTGAAGGATGAAGCGGACGTAAGTTTTTTAGCCATAAACAAGTATTTTTTGAATATGGGTCACCGAACATATAAGGCTGAATAGTTTGGTCTGGCTTTCTCCAACGTGTACTCATTATACCAACAGGATTCTCAATAGCAATTCGTTTTATATTCGATTCAGCAAGAAAGAGAAAGAAATTCACACCATCTTCACGATCTTTTGCTCTATTTGGATATCTTGGATGAGGTCTTCTTTTTTCAATTGGTAACCCCTTATCATCAGGATGATAATACCACTGCGCACCACTCACTGCCAAATAAGTACAAGGCGGATGCCCAATCATAATATCCCAATCACCATCAACAATTGCCAGTTTTCCATTTTGAAGAGTCAAATTAGTCTTATCAAGGACAGTGGTTACATCATGGTTGAAATGCCATTCCGGATGTGGTTCAACATAATCACTTCCAAATATCGTCCCACTACATTCAAACAAGTCACAACTATAAGCATTATGTCCTAATTTACGAAATGCCCTACAACATGCTTGACTTTCCTCACAAGCGATTAAAATATTTAAAGGTCTTTTCATTCTTTACTTTTTAATACTTCATAAATAGACTGTGCAATAGCCTTGGCAAATAGAACTGGTACAGCATTTCCAATCATTTTATAGCAATATGGATTAGAAGCAACAAACTTATAATCAAGAGGAAACGATTGCAGCAATGCGGCTTCTCGTATCGTAATAGTTCTCAATTGTTCTATATCTGGATGAATAAACATATATCCATCTTTTTGTAAGTGAGCAACAATAGTCGGAGATGGTTTATCCCATTCCAAATTACGATACTTTACATGCTTAGATATATGACCTGTAATTTTTGTATAAAAAGCCATTTTATCTTGCTGCGAAAATGTATTCATATTGTTTGCCAACCACTCAGAAAACAATCTTTGATCTCGTTCTCCATGATAACGAGGTATATGCAAATCAACAAGTTCTCCTTCTCGTTGCCCATGAGATACATTACAACGTCCTATACGAACAATCTTATCTTTGGGAAACAATTTTGGCATATCACCAATTGCATCTTTCACAGTCTTATGCGGCTTTGTACTTTTATGTAAAGAAAGAACAGCATAGAAATCTTCCACTTTTAATTCAGAACCTTGTTTTGTGCCAATAATAATCACACGATTTCTCTTCTGCGGAACTCCATAATCTTCAGCACAATAAACAGATTCTTTCAATTTTTCCGGTGTTCGTATATCATAACCAATAGAATTGAATGCTTCAAATATACGATTACGTACAGGTATATCTCCAGGACAAGCACTTAATAGTCCTGGAACATTCTCAAATACAAACACTTTTGGCTTAAACGCATCTACAATCTTCACAAAACTTTCAAACAAATAATTTCTGTAATCAAATTTCATGCCTGTAGGCGATTGAGCACGTCCAGCTATTGAATAAGCTTGGCAAGGAGGTCCTCCAATTATTAAATCAACAGTATCTCCAACTAATCCTTTTAACCCTTTAGACAAAATATCTGGATGATTTTCTTTTTCATATACATTCTTTGTTTCATCCGACCAATTACCATACAAAAGTTCATCTGTTTTTTGCACATCGAACTTTATAACACGCTTTTGAGCATCAATTATACTATGTTTCCACTTGTCAACTAATCGTTGTCTAAGCGTATTTACCATTGGAGTTTCCCACTCTACATGAGCTAACCCCTCAAATTTACCAGTTTGCAAAAAGCCCTCTGATAATCCTCCACACCCTGCGAACAAATCAATGAACGTATACTTCCTCTTTGACATAAAAAAGCCCTCTCTTCGTTTTTTGAAAAGGGGGCGTGGATAATGTGTGTTTAACCAAGGCTTAGCACAGCCCACATCAGACAATAACGCATCAGTCCACGCCCTTATGAGCGCAAACATCCAAATGCTTGTCCGACCGATGTGTTTGTAGAGTGCTAATTCTGGTTAATCAGTCAAATCAAGGATGTCAGAAACACTATTTTTCCTTATCTATTACTTATTCTATTTTTCAGTTCTGCCCTATTGCGCAAAAATTCACACAATAGGGGTTTTCTCCGCAAACATCCAAAGCGAACGAGTAAAACTTACTTGGATTAACTACATAAATAAAAAACGCGGATGTTTAACTGCCGTCTGTTCGTCTTCGTAGCCTACCACAGCTTTACGGTAAACAGACAGAGCAAACACCCACGATGGAGCATATAAATACACCGTAAAGTGTGCATTGAGAAAAACAATCCTCTCTGCACACTACGGAGTTGGATATACACACCTCCGTGGCTATCACCTCTGCATTGTTTTCGACCGTATTCGATATGTGGTAGTTTCGAAGACCAAAAACAAAGCGTCAGTAACGCCTTTTAATATGTAGTGCTCTGCCTAAGCAACTCCGCGCAACTCATTGCGCATTACGGCAGCCATAGGCAGATGCCGTCGCAAAGATACAAATAAAATCGGCACAATTAGTGTAATCTTACCAAAAAGCCCATAGAATTCTTGCAGAATTCAATAAAAAAAGTGCAACGGTTACTGAGCGTAGACGCTTTTAGCGTCTTTCCGAAGAGACAAAACTATAGCCGAAAGCATATAAAATTATTATATTTCATGCTTTTTATATTAGAAAGAATATAATTTAAGGATATTTTTATATTTTTGCATTCGATATAATATAATTTGCATGGGAAAGACAAAGCTATCAGCAGTTGTAAAGGCTTTGCGTAAGCAATATGGACTTACGCAGGAAGAACTTGCCATGAAATCAGGAGTTGGACTTTGCTTTGTACGGAATCTGGAACAAGGCAAACCAACATTAAGGATGGATAAAGTAAACCAGCTACTCGATTTATTTAATTACGAACTTACAGCAACCAAGAAATAACTGAATAGCTGCTTTTGATTCTTGCTTCGGCAATGGTCAAAAGCAGTTATCTTTATGTTAAGAAGTTTTCGGCTTTCCTTCGGGATGCGTTCGGGTTATGCAAAGCTGCATACAAACAAAAAAAGATAGAGCGAATGCTCTATCTTTCCTACTGATTAGCCTGTAAAGCTATATTTATTTCTTCAAATCCAAACTCTTCTCAGAAGCAGCGGCTGCGTTCTTGTCAGCCTTCTGCTCAAGTGCAACACGAACTGCATCGGCTGTATTAGCATTAGCAGGAAGCGCCTTAAGGTTAGCTGCTATCTTGCCGACATTCATGTTTGCTATACCCTTAACAGGTAACTTAGTCTCAGCATTTGCTATCGCAAAGCAAGCGACCATTGCAGTGAATATAAACAATCTTTTCATCTTACCTCAATTTTTAATTGTTACACTTAGTTGTCTTTCTTAAAGACATTGCAAAGATAAGAAGAAAAATCCTTAAATAATCACAAAACAATGTTTTTTAGCATAAAATACTTAAATTCTTGACTAATATCAACTCTTTTTATGCTACACAACATAAATATCGGGGATTTCTTGGTGTTTTATGGCCTAATTTAACAGATATACAATGTAACCCACATACATAAGCACCATGATGCCACCCTCTACCCTATTGATAATCTTGCCTGTACGCGCCAAAATCCACATAACGACGCTTGCCACAAGAAGCGTAAACAAGTCGAACACCGTGATATGACCAAGCGGAAGCTGAGAAACCGTTGCACTCGCTCCAAGAATCCAGAAGGCATTAAACACAACGCTACCGATAACATTTCCTATCGCCATGCCCGAATCGCGCTTGCGTGCAGCCATAAGCGACGCAGCAAGCTCTGGCAACGATGTTCCGCCCGAAACGAGCGTGAGGGCAATGACCGATTCGCTAACGCCAAGAAGGCGGGCAACATCGCATGCGCCATCGACAAAGAAATCGCCGCCGAAAATCAGTCCTGCCAAACCAAGAAGCACGTATACCACCGATTTCCACACAGGCATGATGTTCTCTGGGGCAACAGGCTCTTCGCTCGCGCCCTCGCTGCTGCGAGCCGTTGCAAGCGTGTAGAACATAAACACCACGAAGAAGCAGATGAGCAACAAGCCATCGCTTCGGGTTATGACGTTCCACTGGGCATCGTCGATAAAGGCATCGCACGCCACAACAAACAGCACGAGAGACGACAAGACGGCAAACGGAAGGTCTTTGTAAACCGTGCGGTTAGTTACCTTGATTGGGAAAACGGCAGCCGTACAGCCCACAATAAAGAGTATGTTGAAGATGTTGCTTCCAACCACATTACCGATGGCAATCTCGGTGCTTCCCTTGAGCGAGGAAATAAAGCTGATTACAAACTCTGGCATGGACGAGCCGAATGCCACAACCGTAAGACCGATTACAAGACTCGAAATACCATAGCGTGCGGCTATGGCGGCAGCACCGTCGGTAAGTTTGTCGGCACCAACAATAATCATCACTATTCCAGCAATGAGCAACGCTAACGAAACAATCATATTGTTATTTATTGAAAATTCGACTGCAAATATAACAAATATGCCGAAATACATCCTCTTTATGTTGAAGGACATACAAAAATATTTTGAACTTACATAAAAAGTCAATACTTTTGCTACAGATAATTTAACAACAATCTTTTTACCTCTAATTCAATTGAAAATGTTATACAAAGCTGCTTCATCGTGAGATGGGGCAGCTTTTCGTTTGTACCACCTATCCCGAAATATGTGATTCGAGACAAGAAACACAGTTTTCCTATATCATAAAAGATTATTCGTAATGACGCAGGAAGCGTCACCTCTCAATAACCGCAGCATCCGTAGGATCTGCGGACAGAAATGCAATGAATATCATCGACCCAGAAAGTGGTCGTCCTTTACTACTGATGGGGCACTCCTTCAGAGTGCTTACTGTTGATGGTGTCTTATTCCGCAGGTCGTTCCGACCTACGGTTACTTAGTGGAGACGCTTTCAGCGTCTATAATGAGTACAACATACAGATAACAAGAATTAACAAACCATACACTGCAAAGCGTTAGAGTAGTATAATTAATCCTGAATTCGCATAGGAATAGCACAAAAAAATCCCGACATGCGCCTTGACGCATATCGGGACGAATATTTCTGTTCAGCTTTTATTCCTAAAATTACTTAGCAGGAGCATTCTGAGCAGGTGCGCTCTGTGCTGGAGCCGATGGCATTGCTGGAATGTTGTTAGGATTTACGTTGCTGCTCTCGGTAGCCTGCTTTGTCATGACTGAAGTTTCGCCAGATACTGATGGCAAGCTGTATGCAGCAAGAATACTGATGACAACCATAAATGCAGCAAGGAACCATGTGATGTTTTCCAAACCGCTCTTAGTGTTGCGCACGCCAAAGATTGCGTT
>JBGUGY010000137.1:0-3577 GCA_045111775.1 Bacteroidaceae bacterium
TGGATTTTCGACAGTTCTGTAAAGGGCAATGAAGACTATGCCGGACAGGGCAATCACAACCTTCGCGTGGGCGATGTTGACGGCGACGGCTGCGACGAGATTATCTACGGCTCATGCGCCATCGACCACGACGGAAAGGGGCTTTACTCAACCAAGATGGGACACGGCGATGCTATGCATCTTACTCAGTTCATTCCGGGCAAGCCAGCTCTTCAGGTGTGGGACTGCCACGAGAACAAGAAGGACGGCTCAACCCTTACGGATGCTGCAACCGGAAAGGTGCTCTTCCAACTTCCGTCTAACATCGATGTAGGAAGATGTATGGCTGCCGACATCATGCCAAGCAATAACGGCGTTGAGATGTGGTCAATCGACAGCAATGGCATCTACAATTATAAAGGAAAGAAGGTGGCAGACCTCAAGTTCTCTCGTCAGAATCCTTTCCCTATAAACAGCGCGGTTTGGTGGGATGGCGACCTTTCTCGCGAACTTCTCGACCGCAACGTTGTTTACAAGTATAACGAAAAGACTAACCGATGCGACACTCTTCAGGTGTTCGACGGAACAATAAGCAACAACGGAACAAAGGCTACTCCTTGCTTGCAGGGCGACCTCTACGGAGACTGGCGCGAGGAAGTGCTGATGCGCACAACAGACGATAAGAACCTTCGTCTTTATGTCTCAACTCTTCCTGCTGAATATCGTTTCCACACGTTCCTGACAGACCCTGTTTACCGCATCAGCATCGCCACTCAGAATGTAGCATACAATCAGCCAACACAGCCGGGCTTCTACTTCGGAACTGACCTTAGCGGTGATTTCCGCGGCGCTATGCTTCCGCTTAAGGACGACCGTAAGGTCAAGACAGAGGAAGATGTGAACAAGGTTATCGACCTCACTCTCGACAGTCTGAACAAAGCTAACACCGTTCGTCCTATCGCAGGCTCTTCGCGCAAGGGACGCAATCCGGTTCTCTTCCTTGTCGGAAATTCAACAATGCGTACCGGAACACTCGGCAATGGTAACAACGGTCAGTGGGGCTGGGGATACTACGCTCACGAGTATTTCGACGAGAACTATATCACGGTAGAGAATCACGCTCTTGGCGGAACATCGCCTCGTACATTCTACCGCCATCTGTGGCCAGATGTAATCAAGGGCGTTCAGAAGGGTGACTACGTCATTCTCGAACTCGGACACAACGACAACGGTCCGATAGACTCGGGCAGAGCGCGTTCTTCAATAAAGGGCATCGGCAACGATTCTGTTGTGGTGACAATCAAGGAGACTGGCGCAGTTGAAACAGTCTATTCTTTCGGCGGATATCTTCGTCGTTTTATCAACGAGATTCGTGCTAAGGGCGCAACTCCAATCCTGTTCACCCTCACTCCGCGTAACTCTTGGGACAACGATAGCACCATCACCCGTAAGCTCACAAACTTCGACCCTTGGATAAAGGCTATTTCAGAGGAGATGAATGTTGCCCTCGTAGACTTGGAAGACATCACGGCTAAGAAGTTCGAGAAGTTCGGTCCAAAGAAGGTTAACTATCATTTCTATCTCGATAAGATTCACAGCAGCGAGTTCGGCGCACGCATCAATGCCGAGTCGGCAGCCGAGGGAATCGCAGCATGTTCGGCAACAGATTTGCGCGACTATCTCAAGCCGCTCAACAAGCCAACCGTTAAGGTTAAGCGCGAGAAGGGTAAGCCTGTTGTGTTCCTCACTGGCGATTCGACCGTGAAGAACGAGGACAAGAAAGACGATGGCATGTGGGGCTGGGGCAGTCAGGCTTCGCTCGTGTTCAACACCGAGAAGTGTACTCCGGTGAACTGTGCAAAGGCTGGACGTAGCTGCCGTACCTATCTTGACGAAGGCAGATGGGACGAGGTTTACAACAGTATTCAGCCGGGCGACTATGTTCTGATTCAGTTTGGTCACAACGATATGGGCCCAATCAACACAGGCAAGGCGAGAGCCGATATTGCCGGAACAGCCGACAGCAGTCATGTGTACAAGATGGAGAAGACACAGCGCTACAAGGTTGTTTACACCTTCGGATGGTATCTTCGCAAGTTTATCGAGGACGTAAGAGAGAAGGGTGGAACACCAATCCTCTTGAGCCTCACTCCGCGTAACATCTGGAAGGACGGCAAGATTGAGCGTCGCAACGATTCTTACGGAAAGTGGTATCGCGAGGTTGTTGAGCAGACAGGTGTTGCCTTTGTTGATGTTCACAACATCTCAGCCGACTTCCTCGACAAGTTAGGCGAGGAGAAGTCAAAGGAATACTACAACCACGACCACACGCACACTTCAAAGCTCGGTGCGCAGAACAACGCCCGTTCTTTTGCCAAGGGTGCAAAGAAAAACAAGCAGCAGAAAGCACTTAAGAAACTTCTGAAATAATAAGGTTCATAATTTAAAAGAGGACATAGCCCGGCAGATTTTGTCGGGCTATGTTTTTTTAAAAAGGCGTTTTCGGCATACCATACTTATGCTATTTTGCTGCTTTCTGATTCCGAAAAACGCTCATGTCTAATACGAATTGTCTGTTTTTTTGCTAATTTTGCGCCGCAAAAAATGAGAATAAGTAAAGATGGCAATAGAACAAGCATTATTCAAACGCTCCGAGCTGCTGTTAGGCAACGAGACAATGGAGCGTTTTGCCCAAAAAAAGGTAATTATTTTTGGAGTTGGAGGCGTTGGCTCATGGTGTGCCGAGAGTCTTATCCGCAGCGGCATCCGTCAGCTGACTATTGTAGACAGCGATCGCGTATGTATAACTAATATTAACCGCCAGCTTATGGCTACGACCAAGACCGTCGGACAAGTAAAGGTAGTGGCACTAAGAGAGCGTTTGTTAACCATAAATCCAAAGGCTGAGATTACGGCATTGCAGAAGATTTTCACTCAAGACACGGCTGATGATTTCGACCTCGACAGCTACGATTATATTATTGATGCCATCGATTCGTTGAAAGACAAGGCATTGCTCATACTGATGGCATGTCGCACAAAAGCTAAGTTCTTTTCGTCTATGGGCGCAGCGTTGAAGATGAATCCAACACGCGTAAAAGTCGCCGAATTTTGGAAGGTGCAAGGCGATCCGTTAGCGCGTGCTTTGCGAAAGAAGTTCAAGTCGCAGCAACAGTTTCCTAAGCATAAATTCATGTGCGTCTATAGCGACGAGTTGCTTGTAAACCGAGGACACAATGCCACTTGCGGAACAGAACAATGTATGTGTCCTAAGGCAAAGAATGGTCCGGGCGATCCATCTCTTCTGAATCACGAATGGTGCTCGTCTAAGGCTCAGATAAACGGCACAATGGCGCACATCACAGCCATCTTCGGTTTTATGCTTGGCGGTCTGGTGCTGTCGGATATTGATAGTCGGGGAAACTGACGTTTTATAAATGTAGAATAATAACTGATTTCTGCATTTCCGTTGCTCCCATTACTTCTGAGAATATGTAATTCAAACATTATAATTTTTATCGCAATGGTTACTATCAGAATAAAGAATATGGTTTGTCCGCGATGTATTGCGGCTGTCGAGAATAAACTTACTGAAATC
>JBGUGY010000138.1:0-5757 GCA_045111775.1 Bacteroidaceae bacterium
ACTTCTGTTTGTAAGAAAGTATAATATCCTCAAAGACGTAGAACAATCTTTCTGCTTAAACGGATATAATTTCTTCTCTTTCAGCCAGATAAGCGAATTATTGAGATAATCATCGCTTGCGCCGTGGAAAATCATTCCGGCAACCCAGTCGAACGAGAGTTGACGGATTTTTCTGTCAAGAAGTCGGGCTTCGGACTTCGAATTGCGCAAACCATATAGCAAGCCTATCGTCTCTTTCAGGTCCTCCATACGTTTTTGCAAATGCTTACCGTCTGATTTTGTGGTAATTGAGCCGCTTCGTTTGTAGTAAAAGTACACAACAGAATCGGAAATGCAAATGTTCTTTGCCCTCACCACAAGTTGCGGCGTAAAAAGTTCGTCTTCGTGCAGAAAATGCTCTCTGAAACGCAGTTTTTCCCAGCATGAATGGGTATCGAGCAGCAAACGTCTGAAAACGTAAAGACACGCCGAAGCTCGAAGATTTGTGGTTATGAGATAGTCTTTCACACTCATCACAACACGCTTTCCGACCTTCAAATCTCCGCGGCACGATGGGGCAGAGGTGTACTTCATCCCAAAGGTCAGAATGTCCGCAGAATCAACACTTTTGCACCATTCAACGATGCGATTCATCGCGCCGTCTGCAATTGTGTCGTCCGAATCAACAAACATGATGTATTCGCCCTGAGCCGCGTCTATTCCCGTGTTTCGCGCGCCTCCAAGCCCTTTGTTTTCTTGTCGGATATACTTCACAGAAGGAAAATCTTCGAGAACCGCCGTTGGACTTTTTACCGAGCCGTCGTCGATTAGCAGATATTCGGCCTCGTCTGCTGGAACAGTTTGATTCACAACGCTTTCCAAACAACTGCGAAGCAAATCATCGTCTATATTATAATAAGGTATGATTACGCTTATCTGAATGCTCATTTCTGATTCTTTATTATATCTGTAAAAATCAAGTCGAGTTTGTGTGCCAAGACATCGTACGACGCAATCTGACGAACTTTCTGCGAGACTGCAAATCCGTCGAAATCAACGTTTTCGAATTCCTTCTCCATTGCATCTGTCAAAGCCTGAACGTTGTCTATCGGCACAACCGTACAGCCGCCGTCGATGCGCAGACTCTGCGGAGTGATTTCTGTTGCCACAACCGGGATTCCCGTGCTCATTGCCTCGAGAATAGAAAGCGGCTGAGCCTCAGAACGACTTGGCAGAACCAGCAGATTGCTTTCGTAAAGCACCTCTCTGACCTTTTCTCGCCCCACGCGACCATAACAATGCACGTTCTCGACATCAAATTGACGAATCATCTTCTGCATTTCTTCCGAATCAGTTTCGAAACCTAAAACATCCAAACGACTGTTTTTGTGTTTCTTACAGAATTCCTTGAATGCCGGCAGAAGAATGTCATAGCCCTTCAGCGGAATGAAATTGGCAAGGCACACTATTCTGTACGGCCTTGCAGAAATCCGTCGGTCTTCGCGCTTGCGGAAAGCATAGAAATCGGTATCGATGGCATTCGGCATCTCCTTCCAACGATATTCCTTTCCAAAAGTCGGAGCCAAATCATCCACCAATTCGGCTGACACAGGCAGAACGATGCTCGCCTCGCCATACGCCTTCCTTATCATCGGGATTTCCCACGAATCGCCTCCGCCAGTCTTGGCAATCTCGGCCGTAAAATAGTAGCTTGGCAGATGTTCTGTTATAACATAAGGTATCCCATAGTCGCGGCTGATGAGCATCGACGCATATCCAGCCCAATGGGCGCAATGGGCATGAATGATGTCGGGGCGACCGAACTTTTGCACATAGTCATCGAACATCTGCCTAACCGTACTTATCCAACGCTCTACATTCGGCTTTATCATCATCGGAATGCCTCGCGTGTACGAGTAGTAAACGCTTATGCCGTCCATCTCAATCCATTTTCTGCCGTACGAATACAGACAAAAATCGGCAATGCCCTTCTTTACCGACAGTTGCACATTACTTATAATGCGCACCGTATGTCCGAATGAATTGAGCGCCTTTGCCTGATCGAGACAAAACTCTCCTCCGTACGGCGGAAAAAACGATGGAATCTCAACTATATGCATCAATATTCGTTTAATATTTAAATGATGGCAAAGGTAGACATTTTTTTTCATTTCTTGTTGTATATTATAAATTTAATGTTATCTTTGCAAACGAATTTTAGAATTTTATGAACAAAAAAGATGAAAAGATTGTTATTTACTAACGGTTTGTTATTTGGACTTACTTCTGCTACATTTGCAGGCGGACTTCTTACCAATACAAACCAGAATGTTGCATTCCTTCGTAATCCTTCGAGAGATGCAGCAATAGCTATTGACGGTGTGGTGAGCAACCCTGCGGGAGTTGCATTCTTAAAAGACGGAATTCATTTGTCTGTAAACATCCAGAACGCACATCAGACGCGTGACGTTACTTCGACATTCGGTCCTTTTGTATACGGCGACGGAAATACAGGCACGACAAAAAAATACAGCGGTAAGGCAGATGCACCGATAGTGCCATCGCTCCAAGCCGCATACAACAAAAACAACTGGAGTTTTCAGTTTAACTTCGCAATAACAGGCGGAGGCGGCAAATGCGAGTTCGATAAGGGACTCGGCTCGTTCGAGAGCACTGTGGCATTGTTGCCATTGTTGTCGCACACATTGCCTTCGATGGCAGGGCAGATGGGACTTTCTATAGATGGAATGCCAACCATCGACAGTTACAGAATGAACACCTACATGCGCGGACGTCAGTATTACTACGGTTTTACTCTCGGCGCAGCACGAAAGATAAACGACAACCTTAGCGTCTATGCAGGCGTACGAGCAATGTACGGCACGGCAAACTACTACGGATACGTAAAAGACATTGAGGTAAATGTTGGCGGAAACTGGGTTCCTGCATCTGAGACATTCAAGAATTACTCAAATGCAAATGCACAGGCTTATGCAGTAGCTGCGAAAGCTGCTGGCGAAAGCATAGCTAACGGAGACTTGGCGGCAGCTGCTCAATACAAGAGCGATGCACAAAACGCATACACAAAGGCTGTTCTCTATCAGGCTCTCGGCACGGCAACAGAAGATGTTACTTTGAACTGCGACCAGTGGGGACTAGGCTTTGCTCCGATAATCGGTGTAGATTACAAGACTGGCAAATTCAACTTTGCCGCTAAGTACGAGTTCAAAACTCGTATGCGTCTGCACAACAGATCGGCAAACAGCGCAAGCGCAGACAACATTGCGATGCTGGCAAAATACAAGGATGGCAATAAAGTTGAAGATGACTCTCCGGCACTTCTTACGGTAGGAGCGCAGTACGAAATTTTGCCGTCGCTCAGAATCTCGGCAGGATGGCATCACTTCTTCGACAAGGACGGTCACATGTACGAGCATCATGAGCAATTGCTCGGAGGCGACACAAATGAGTATCTTGCAGGAATAGAATACGACATAAACAAGACAATTCAGGCAAGTTGCGGTTTCCAGAAGACTTGCTACGACTTTACCGACGATTACATGGAAGACATCAGTTTCAATGTTAGTTCATGGACTTTCGGTGTAGGCGTAGGAATAAAGTTGAAGGAAAACATGAAGCTGAACCTTGCATACTTCCAGACCAACTACGGCGACTACACAACTGCCGAGACAAGCGATTTTAATAATCAGTCGGCAGTAGTGGGCGGTATAATTGCCCCAGTTGTTGCAAGACTTACAGAAAGCGAGGAAATGGGCGCAATCGCCGCTCAGAGTGCAAAAGATGCACTTGTAAGTTCTGGTGCTCTGAAGGGTTCGAACAGTTTCACACGCACAAACCGCGTGTTCGGAATCGGACTTGACATCTGTTTCTAAACGAAACTGATGAATACGATAAATTTTGTATACATGTTCATTTTTACGTTATAATTTAACCTCTCATTTTTAGTAAAGTGCCGGCTGTGAAGTTGGCACTTTTTGTTTATTTGAAAGCAATACGCAAAGTTTTCACTCTTCTTCTTTTTTCTTCTTGCCAAACCATCAAACTAATTTAACCGACAACAATCCGCGTGCACCGCACCGAAAACCACAACTTTTTTATTAACTTTGCACGGAAAAACAAATAAGCGTCTCATGATTTACAAAATATTACCTACAATCTTGGCATTACTGATTGTTCCAGATATCATAATATACAAGATTTTCGTAAAGCGAAAAACGCAGAACATCTTTCTCCGTGCGCTATGGTGGCTGCCTTGCGTGCTTCTCATCATCGCACAAATTGTTCTGGTTTGGGATTACGACTGGGAAGAAAACGGACTTCTGTTGCCTTACCAGATTCTGTCAGAAACATTCATCATTCTGTGGGTTGCCGATTTTGGACCGAAGATATCCTTCTGTCTGCTTTACGGACTTCAGCAATGGTATGCCAATTACAAACCAAGCATCAAGAAAAGCCGTTGGTGGCATCCTTGCGCATACGCTTCAATTCCGTCGTTCGTCGGTTTTTTCATGATAATCGGCGGAGTCGTCTACGGATTTCGCCATATCGTGGTTAAAGAAGTGGAACTCTGTCTCGAAGAGATTCCTGAGAGTTTCGACGGATACCGCATTGCTCAGTTTTCCGACCTTCATCTTGGAACTTACAAGGTTTATGCCGAAGATGTTCCGGCGCGACTTAGAGACAGAATAAACGAGGTGAACGCCGACTTGATTGTCTTTACCGGCGACATCGTAAACAACCGCGCAAGCGAACTCGACGGCTTTGAGAACCAACTGAAAGGCATGAAGGCAAAAGACGGCATCTACGCCATTATGGGTAATCACGACTATTCAACATACATCTATTGGGAATCGGCAGAGAAGAGAAAAAATAACATCCGCGACCTGCAAAGCCGAATGAGTGCGCAAGGCTGGAAATGGCTTCTGAATCAGCACGAAATTATAAGAAGGGGACAAGACTCCATCGCACTGATAGGAGTGGAGAACGACGGAAATTCGCATTTCCCAGCTTTGGCAGACATTCCGAAGGCTACCGAAGGACTGGAAAAGCCAATGTTCAAGATTCTGCTGAGCCACGACCCGACACATTGGCGCAGAGAGGTGCTCGACAGTACCGACATCAACCTTCAACTTTCGGGACACACCCACGGAATGCAGCTCGAACTATTCGGCTTGTCGCCCGCAAAGCTCATCTATCCCGACTGGGGCGGATGGTACAACGAAGGGAAGCGATGGCTTTACGTCAGCACGGGCGTTGGCGGAGTTGTCTATCCATTCCGCTTCGGTGCTTGGCCCGAGATTGTGGTAATAACATTAAGGCACAAAAAGGAATAATCCTTCTTGTGCCTTAAATGTTTAATAATTCGTCCTTAGAAAGTCCTATATTATGTTTATTTTGTATATTTGCAATTGTCTTATCAAAACAATTTGAACTATGAGTGATTCGAAACTCCAATCATTATCTGAAATATTTAATAACAAGATATTTCGTATTCCAGATTTTCAACGAGGATATTCATGGGAAGAACGCCAACTTGATGATTTTTGGGAGGATATATCTAATTTGAATTCCGATAAAATTCATTATATTGGCTTGTTGACTGTCGAGCCTATTAAAAGCAGCGATATACAAAAGGTTGAAAAATGGAAAGATGATTTATGGCTTTTGAAAAAAGGCATGTCTGCCTATTATGTAATAGATGGTCAGCAACGACTTCCCACCATAATAATCTTATTACATGTGATTCTGCGCACTTTC
>JBGUGY010000139.1:0-3404 GCA_045111775.1 Bacteroidaceae bacterium
TTGTCGGAAGATTTACAGGCAAGAGCGCAGGCGAGAAGCAGACGAAAGAGTTGTACGTTCCGCTGTTGCAGAACGCTCAGGAAACGATGAAGGCTGCTCAGCAGGAAGCCGACAAACTGAAACGCGAGAAGAAGCAGTTGCAGGAAAGTCAGAAGAAAGAAAAGGAACAGGCTGCTGCTGAAGAAGAGCCGAAGGGCAAAAAATATGCTACATTCGCGTCGTGCTCCGATTATAAGGTCAAGGTCGTTGGCATAAAACGCTATCACGAACTAAAGAACGGCGAGTCGCTTCTGAAGATTGCCGAGCAGGAATATGGTTCGGCAGAATGCGCATCGTACATCGTAAAGCTTAACAAAATTAAAGACGCAAATAAGGTAAATAAAGGCACGGTTTTGGCTATACCAAAACTTGAGCCTGTTAAGTAAAGTTAAAATAATAGTGTAATTTCGTCGTTATTGGAAATAAAATGTAAATTTGCACAAAAATAAATAAGAATTATGGCAGAATCTATAGATATCAGGGCTCTTAACGCTGAAATTGAGGCGCAGAGCGCATTCGTTACCAGCTTGAAGGCTGGTATGAATCAGGTTATTGTTGGTCAGACTCACCTTGTAGAGTCTTTGTTGATTGGTTTGTTGTCTAATGGACACGTTCTTCTCGAAGGTGTTCCTGGGTTGGCTAAGACATTGGCAATTAAGACGTTGGCAAACCTCGTAAGCGGACAGTTCAGTCGAGTTCAGTTCACTCCCGATTTGTTGCCTGCCGATGTTATCGGTACAATGATTTACAGCCAGACAGAAGGCAAGTTCATCGCAAACCGCGGTCCTATCTTCGCAAACTTTGTGCTTGCCGATGAGATTAACCGTGCTCCAGCCAAGGTGCAGTCTGCACTTCTTGAGGCGATGCAGGAGCGTCAGGTAACTCTTGGTAAGGAGACATTCAACTTGCCAAAGCCATTCCTTGTATTGGCAACACAGAACCCTGTAGAGCAGGAAGGTACATACACGTTGCCAGAGGCACAGATGGACCGTTTCATGCTGAAGGTAGTAATCACTTATCCAAAGATAGAGGAGGAGATGCAGATTATGCGCGCCATGATTAACGGCGACAAGCAGGAGGTTTCTCCAATTCTTTCAACAGACGAGATTTTGAAGGCACGCGAAGTCGTGAAGAAAGTATATATCGACGAGAAGATTCAGAAGTACATTGCTGACATCATCTTCGCAACTCGATTCCCAGAGAAGTATGGCATGGAGGATATCAAGAACTTCATCTCATTCGGTGGTTCTCCTCGTGCTTCAATCAGCTTGTGCCTTGCTTCAAGAGCATACGCATTCATCCAGCGCCGTGGCTATGTAATTCCAGAGGATGTTCGTGCCGTTGCTCACGATGTATTGCGCCATCGTATCGGTATCACATACGAGGCAGAGGCTAATAACGTTACTTCTGACGATATTGTAACTAAGATTCTTAATCAGGTTCAAGTTCCTTAATTGAATGGAAACAAGTGAGATTTTACAGCGTGTCCGCCGTATTGAGATAAAGACACGTGGTTTGTCTAACAATATCTTTGCGGGCGAATATCACTCAGCCTTCAAGGGTAGAGGTATGTCGTTTGCAGAGGTGCGCGAATATCAGTTTGGCGACGATATCCGCGACATCGACTGGAATGTGACAGCCCGATTCGACAAGCCTTTTGTTAAAGTCTTTGAGGAGGAACGTGAGCTAACTGTGATGCTTATGGTCGACGTGTCTTCGAGCCTTGTCTTCGGAACAAAGAACATGATGAAGAAGGACATGGCTACGGAGATTGCTGCGACAATTGCTTTTTCTGCAATTCAGAACAACGATAAGATTGGTGTGATATTCTTCTCGGACAAAATCGAGAAATTCATTCCGCCGAAGAAAGGCCGTAAGCACATATTGTACATAATACGCGAACTGATAAGTTTCGAGCCGGAGAGCAACAAGACAGACTTGAAACTGGCTCTCGAATATCTGAGCAACGTGATGAAGCGTAAGTGCACAGCATTCTTGCTCAGCGATTTTATTGACAGTAATGACTACAGTCAGGTGCTTACGATTGCAAATCGCAAGCACGATGTCGTGGCAATTCAGTTGTACGACCAGCGCATAGCCGAGTTGCCAGATGTTGGACTGATAAAGGTACGCGATGCCGAGACAGGTTACGAGCAGTATGTAGACACTTCGTCAAAGAAAGTGCGTGACGCGCACAAGCAATGGTGGATTAGAAATCAGCGCAAGCTTGCCGAGACATTTACAAAGAGCAACGTTGATTCAGTGTCTATTCGTACCGACGGCGACTATGTTAAGGCTTTGATGAACTTGTTCGCAAAACGAAATTAGCAAATGAGAAACAATATTCTAAATAGACTTTGTGCTGTGTTGATTGCCGTGCTTGTCGGCTCATCGGCTATGGCTCAGGTGCAGGTAACGTCGAAGATTGATTCTTTGCAGATGCTGATTGGTCAGCAGACAAAGATTCGTCTTGAGGTTACGCTCAACAAGTCGCAGAAGGCTATTTTCCCTGAGTTCAACGACTCTGTGCCGGTGGCAGAGGGCATTGAACTGGTTGAGAAGGAAAAGATGGATACTGCCTACCTGAATGACGGTACGAGAATGCGCTTGACGCAGAACTACATCGTCACCGCATGGGATTCGGCTTTGTATTCCATTCCTGAGATGACGGTGAAGGTCGGAAATCAGGAGTATAAGACTAACAGACTAGTGCTTAAGGTTCTGTCTATTCCAGTCGATACGCTTCATCCTGAGAAATTCTTCGGTCCGAAGCCAACGATGGTTGTTCCATTCTCGTGGGACGATTGGGAGGGAATATTCTATGTGTCTCTGCTTCTGATTGTGGTAGTTGTTGTCATTGCATACCTCTTTATCAACATCAAGCAGAACAAGCCGATTATTCGCCGAATAAAGGTTGAACCAAAGATTCCGGCTCATCAGAAGGCGATGGCGCAGATTCAGAGTATCAAGAAGGTCGATGCTTCGGTAGACAGCAAGGATTATTTCACCAAGCTTACAGATGTTATCCGCGAGTACATAAAGGAGCGATATAACTTCAGCGCACTTGAGATGACATCGAGCGAAATCATTGCCAAGCTCACCGAGATGCACGATGACAAGGCTCTGGATGAACTTCGCGACCTTTTCATGACTGCCGACCTTGTAAAGTTTGCAAAGTATGAGGTTGTTATCGACGAGAATGACAAGAATTTGGTTAATGCCGTAAAATACATTAACGAGACTAAGATTGAGGAAACGCTTGAGGATACCAAGCCAAAGGTAATTATAGTTGAGGAGACAAAGACCAAGAAGAGCAAGTATTTCATGCTTGCGGCTATGGTTGTGCTTGCAGCCCTTTCGGCAGC
>JBGUGY010000140.1:0-3952 GCA_045111775.1 Bacteroidaceae bacterium
TGGCACTTGCAGGGCGCGCAAGATGTAGTTGGCACGGCCAATCTCCACCTCCTTGCCGTCAATCTTTGCCGTCCAGCCCGGATAGTAGTTCTCTGAGAATACCACTACACCACCCTTCTCTGAGTTTGTTTCGTACTCAAGGGCATTAGGCTCGTAGCTTATCATCTTAACCGTTCCGATAGAGCCGTTGGTTAGCGGTGCTGCCGAATATGTCTTTAGAGAGTCTGGCACTGGGTCTGCCTCGGCCGCAGCGTTCTTTATCGTTGCCTCGGCAGCCGATGCCTGAGCAAGCGGCAACTCGAAGGTACTTCCGCTCTCCTTCAGTACTGATGCAAACTCCTTGTTTACCACAGCTGTTGTAGCCGGACTTACCTTGCCAAGCGCGCCAATCTCGTCGTCAGCAGTGTCTACATATACGAGCTTGCTTACAAACCATGCGTTTCCGTTGGCGTACTCGTTCTTTACAGGCACTGTTCCGCCCTGAATTGGGAAGATGAAGTAGCGTGTGTTAAGCATGTTGATGACAGGGAACTGCGAGCCGTCAATCTTTGTCATATCGCCGTTGGCATCGGCAACGAGCTTGTACAGCTTGCCCATCTCGCGCTGGATGTGATAGTCTATCATATCCTGATATCTGCGCATCTTGGCTGCATGATATCCGCCTATGCTCTTGTGGAAGTATGATGTTGTGTTCTCGTTGAACGTGCTTCCTGCAAAGTTCAGAACGCGATAGTCGAGTGTCTTGTCGGCAAGAATCTGCTTGTCGGTCTCGGTAATCTGATAAGCCTCTGTTCTCTCATACTCTGGCTTGAACATCTCGTCGTAGAGATAACGCTTGTTCACCGCCCACATGTCAAACAGAGTGATGGTTAGGATTATGCCGACCATCCATTTTGCGTTGAGATTCATCACCTTATATATATATCCGACCAAAAGAACGGTACATACGGCGATAATCCAAAAACTGCGCCAGCAATCGGCTGTAAGCATTGCGGTACGCATCTCGATGAGGTTAGATGTAACTGCACCAGCCATCTCGCCCAGTCCGTTATTGATAGCCGATGCCTCTTGCGTTGCAATAGGCGTTGACATGATGCCCGGAGCAATGGCAAACAAAAGGCAGAATCCACCTGTGAGCGCAAAGCTGATGGCTATGTTTCTGAGGAGTTTCTTCTTCAGAACAGCGGCATTTGCTCCGCCTTCGTTAATCTCTCCACATATCTCAACAACGCGCTTCAAGGCGAACATTGCAAGCAGCGGAATGGTAAACTCTGCCACCACGAGGATAGACGACACGGTACGGAACTTGGCATACATCGGCATATAGTCGATAAACAAGTCGGTGAAGCCCATGAAGTTGCGTCCCCACGAAAGGAGGACAGAAAGGACTGTTGCAGCCAGCAAAGCCCACTTCATCGGACCTTTTACGATAATAAGTCCGAGAATGAAGAGCATACACACGAACGCGCCCACATAAACAGGGCCCGATGTCATAGGCTGCTCGCCCCAATACTGAGTAACCTGCTGATAGATAGAATAGAACTCGTTATCAGCCTTTGTCATGGCAGTTTTGTTCTGCACCAGCGGAACGCTCGCGCCTCCCTTGGCATTAGGAATCATCAGAGTCCATGTCTCCTCTATTCCGTAGCTCCACTGGGTTATGTAGTCGCGACCGAGTCCTGTACTTGTCTGGTCGCCGGGATTGTTGTGCGTCTTGTGCGTAAGCTCGCTTGCTCCACGCATCGTCTCCTTGCTGTACTCGTAAGTGTGGTACAGGTTTGAGAGGTTTACAGCCACGGCAAGCAGCGCGCCAACTGCGAGTGCGCCAGTTCCCTTGGCAAAATCAACCATCTTCTTGTTCTTAACTGCCTGAACCAGATAGGCAATCCACATAAATGCCATCGGGAACAGGAAGTAGTATGTCATCTGAACGTGGTTAGACGAAATCTGGAATGCGGCAAAGATTGCCGTAACGATACAGCCCCACAGGTATTTTCCTCTGTAACAGAGCACCATTCCGGCGATTGTTGGCGGAATGTAAGCCAAGGTGAGCACCTTCCAGATATGTCCGGCTGCAATAATGATGAAGAAATAGGATGAGAAAGCCCACATTATCGCACCGAGAGCCGACATCCACGCCTTGAAGTCGAAGGCGCGCATAAGGATGTAGAATCCAAGCAGATAGATGAACACGAACTGCACATAGTTCATCAGAAAGAGATGATAAACATCTTTCGCTACTCGCACCACGGCACTGCTGTTGTACGAAGGGCTAATCTGGTAAGTCGGCATTCCGCCGAAGAGCGCGTTTGTCCAGCGCGTCTCCTTACCTGTTCGTTCATGGTATTCGGCTACCTCCTGCCCTGCTCCGATACCCGCCCCGGCATCGTGCTGATTAAGGATTCTACCCTCAATATCGGCAGGAAAGAAATACACCAACGATATCAACACAAATGCCACAACGGCAATTATGTCTGGCAAAAATGATTTTAATTTATTCATTGTTTTCAAATAGTTTCGCTTAAGGTGGCAAAGTTATATAATTTTGTGTAAGTTTGCAACATTAAAAATAATATTAGTTTTATGAAATTAGGAATTATTACGGCTATGTCGTCGGAAAGCAACCTTACGGCACAGCTTCTCGAAAACAAGCACGAATACAAAGGCAGACTTTTCAGCTACACCGAGGGAACGATAGGCGGCAACACTATCATTCTGGCACAGAGCGGAATAGGAAAGGTAAACTCTGCCTTGGGAGCAATGGAAATGATTAACGAGCATCACCCCGACGCGATAATAAATACCGGCGTGGCTGGCGGAATAGACACTTCGCTGGACGTGATGGACGTGGTTGTGGGCGAAAAGACGGTGTATCACGATATGTGGTGCGGCGAGGGCAACGACTGGGGACAGGTGCAGGACCTTCCGACTTATTTTGAGGGCGACAAGAATCTTCGTGACATCGCCCTGCAAGTGAAGGCAGACAGCAAGGTTGTAAGCGGACTCATCTGTACCGGCGACCAGTTTATCAGCGATGCCGACCAGCTTCACAAGATAAAGACTAACTTTCCGCAGGGTCTTGCCGTGGATATGGAGTCGAACTCGATAGCACAGACTTGCTATCTGCTGAAAACGCCGTTCCTCAGCTTCAGAATAATAAGCGACATTCCGGGAGTTGAAAACCGCTACGCCCAGTATCAGGATTTCTTCGGACTGATGGCAACACGCTCGTTCGAGGTGGTGAAGAATTTCCTCGGTCTGATAAAATAAGAGAAAAGGTGTGTAAAGATTTTTCACACCTTCAGAAAAGAAAAAAGCCACATATAAATGGAGTTACCAATTATATGCGGCTTTATTTCTTGACTTTTATCTATCAATCTTCGCGATTGTAACGTTTTCTTTCAAGATGGTTAAGGATTACCTTACGCAAACGCATGCTCTTTGGAGTTACCTCAACATACTCATCCTCCTTCATGTACTCAAGAGCCTCCTCGAGCGACATGATTACCGGCGGAATAATTCTTGCCTTATCATCAGAACCTGATGCACGGGTATTTGTAAGCTGCTTTGCCTTTGTAACATTGATAACGAGGTCGTTCTCATGAACGTGCTCACCTACTACCTGACCTGCATACACCTTGTCCTGTGGGAAGATGAAGAACTTGCCTCTATCCTGAAGTTTATCGATTGAGTAAGCAAAGGCTGTACCTGTCTCCATCGCAATCATCGAACCGTTTGTACGACGTGAAATCTCGCCCTTGAATGGCTGATATTCTTTGAAACGGTGAGCCATGATAGCCTCGCCCTGTGATGCAGTAAGAACGTTTGTACGCAGACCGATGATTCCGCGTGAAGGAATGTCGAACTCGATGTTTACGCGGTCGCCCTGACTCTCCATAGAAACCATCTCGCCCTTGCGACGTGTAACCATATCAATCATCTTGCTTGAGAA
>JBGUGY010000141.1:0-2738 GCA_045111775.1 Bacteroidaceae bacterium
GTACCTTGGACGTACCTTGGACGTACCTTGGACGTACCTTGGACGTACCTTGGACGTACGGACAATTTCTGACGAAATTGTCCGTTACGACTCATAAACTGTCAATCGTGAATTGCCTCAGAATTTTCAACCTTCTCTCTAATTATGAAAGCAATTTTGAATTATGAATTTCCCGAATTTTCAACTTTAAATTTTCAAGTTTCAAGTTCAAATATTGTCAATTGCATTGTATCAATATACGCTTCGTCGAACCTTCCCCCTTGCTACCCTCTTGCTATCTCCTTGCTATCCCCTAGCTATCCCCTACCTAAAAAGGAGATTTTTTGCCATTTTCTGCATAATGATTCGCTTTGCGTCTGCATATTTTTACAGACTGAGGTTTTCAGAATAACAAAACAGAAAACGTCTTTCCTTTAAGTCAGGTTCAAAAATACAGAAAAACGTTTTCTTGTTCAAGACCAGCGTATGATTCATTAAGCATTGGCGTAGCTGTGCATTCCGCCGAGCACATAGTTCACTCCGAAGTATGTCATCAGAATGGTGAGGAAAGCCAAGAGCATGTACCAATGGAAGAACTTTGGATTGCGCAGAATCTTGATGCTGTCGCTATGAAAGCCAACGCTATAGACCATGAAGGTTATCAGCGCCCATACCTCTTTCGGGTCCCAAGCCCAATAACGTCCCCACGAAACGTTTGCCCATACCGCACCAAGAAAGATTCCGATGCCAAGGAAGAAACATGCCGGATACATCATCACCTTGCTGAGCACGGTCAACTGCTCAACCTGCTCTTCGTTTCCGCCACGCATCAGGCACAGAGCAAGGATTGCATTGAACATCATGAAGGCAAAGAGGGCATAGCTCATCATAATCATCGAGACATGACTGCTGAGCCACGGCGACACAAGCACCGGCATCAGCGGAGTTATCTGCGGATTCATCTGACCAAGATAACTGACCAACAGAGTGAAGCCCGAAAGCAGGAATCCGAATGGCAGAACGAAAATGAAACGGCGATAGAGAGCACACGAGATAAGCAATACGCACAGAGCCACAAACTGCATTGTCTCGAATCCGTTGCTGAGCGGAATTCTGCCGCCGATATACCATCTCAGAACATATCCCAAAAGATGAAAAGCCGTTGATGCAAACAGAATTACAGAGAAGGCAACCGTAGCAAAACGCATTTTCTGCTTTTTCTTTAATCCGCAGTAAAGCAGATAGAAGAACGCCAAAAATCCCATCGTGAGGTTGAGCATGAACAGAATCTTGGTAAACGGCACGCGGTTATAGAACAATTCGGCATCGACCTTAGCATCAGAAAGCGGAGCAACGCTACCATCCTTCGGAAGCGGTTTTACGAGCGTTCCATTGTTCAGCATCAAGATGAGGGCGACTTTCTCGTCGAGCTCCTGAAGCTGCTTGAAACTCTTGCTATGCTTGTCGGTAATCTTGCCGTACAAGGCATTAAGCTTGTACTCCCTGCCGACGAACAAATCTTGCATACACAGATATTTGTCCTCTGCGCCGAGTTCCTTTCGCAAGGCGGCATCCTTAACGTAAATCATCTTTACCTTCGACCAGTCCTCGGGATAAAGCATCGTGCTTACGACGATTTGCTCGGCACTCAAGCCTTTGAACGACGATTTTCCGGTTATCTTCTGAACAAAATCGAGGGCAAGCGTGTTGAACGGCACAACTCGGTCGTTATAAACCACCTGACGACGCGCCATCTCATCGGCCTGCACCCGTTTTACGGTTCGAGGAGCAAAAGCCGAAGCATTGGCAACGACGAGCATCAGCACGAGCGAAAGGAATCCTCTCTTCAACGCCGGATTCTTCAGCAGTTTGCGGAAGCCGCAGTTTTTCGACAGAAGGACAAGAATCATAGACAAACCCAGAAGCAGATATCCGGCATAAGTTATGCCAGTTCCCCAAGGGTCGTAATTAACTGACAGCCAAGAGCCTTGCATATCCTCGTCGTACGATGACTGGTAAAACCGATAGCCATCTTTTGCAAAAATATTGTTCATAGAGATGCGGACATTCTCACCGCCTACCGAAACATAACTGATGTAATCGGAAGGGGCTTCGGTGCCCTGATAGCACTCAACAACAAAACTGTCGAGCTCCATCTTGAAGGGCAGGCGCATCATCGAGCCTCGGTCGGGAATAATGTACGAGTCGGCTGGCATCTCCTTGCGAATGTGAAGCATGCCTTTATTGCTTGTAAGAAACGTGGTTAGCGCGCCAACCAGAATAACGACAAACGAGGCGTGCAGCAACGCAACAGGAACTCTCCGCCATAAGCCTCTGACAACAAAAAGCACAACCGACAAAACGGCAAGCGCAGCCCACAATGCGCAGAACCACGCCGTATGATAGACATTTTCTGTAACAAAACGAGTGCCATAGCTGTTCTCGACAAACGTTGCAACCGCAAGGACAACAACTATGACACTGTACAGAAAGACAATAGCTTTCTTAATCATCTTTTTAATATGCTTTGAAAGAATTGTTAGTCAGATGCTTAGCGCCCATGCACTCCATCTCGATGAGCCAGCCCGGCCGGCACACAGGCGCAAGGGTTATGACCTTAGGAGTTGAAGGAAATCGCTCGTCGAATATTCGTTTTACAACGGCATAATCAGCCATATCGCGCAGATAGACAATCATTTGTCCCAAATCGTCGAAAGAACAGTCAGCCTCTTTCAGAAGAGCATCTACATTCTCCCACA
>JBGUGY010000142.1:0-13064 GCA_045111775.1 Bacteroidaceae bacterium
AGTTAAAAAATGTTATTTATTTTGCCTAAATCTTGCATTTCTGACAATAATGTTTTTTCTTTGTGTACGAAAACGATAAAATCATTTGTCAGAGATTCAACAAAAACAAATCTAACAAAACACTAAAAATGAAGAAAGCAATTTTAAGGGTTGCGGCAGGATTGATGCTGTCGCTATTCAGCCTTAACGCAGATGCGGCTGTCGAGATTATCAAGACGCAGGGCTGGTTCGAGAGTGGTTACGTTACATGGAAGCCGCTCCAGAACGCTTCGGGATACAACGTCTTTTACAAGGCAAGCGGTGCATCCGACTGGACTAAGGTAGACAATGAACTTGTGCGCAACTACGGCTCGTACGGTCGTGCCGATATGGTTGGACTCTCTGCCGGAACATATCAGTTTATGGTTGTTCCTATTATTGACGGCAGCGAAAAGAAGGATGAGGCTGCCGAGAGCGGTCTGTTCACAGCCGTGGCATACGACAGAGCCGGCTTCGCTCATCAGGGCGTGAGCAACGGCGTAGGCGCGTACAAGAACGACGGAACGCTGAAGGATGGCGCGCGCGTTGTCTACATCTACGCCAACAATGCCAAGACGGTAAAGTGCAACGTCATCACCGACACAAAGAAGGGTACAACAACCGAGTGCGTGGGCTGGCAGACAATCCTCGATACATATATGAAGGGCAAGGACTCTACTCCTATCACATTCCGAATCATCGGAACGGTAAAACTCGCCGACCTCGACCATATTTCTTCTTCGGCAGAAGGACTTCAGGTAAAGAACAACGGCTCTAACGATTTTAACATGACAATCGAGGGCATCGGCGATGACGCCACAATCTGGGGCTTCGGAATACTTGCAAGAGCGGTAAAGAATGTAGAGTTCAGAAACTTTGCCGTAATGAACTTTATGGACGATGCTCTGTCGCTCGATACCGACAATCAGCACGTTTGGATTCACAACATGGATTTCTTCTACGGAAAGACTGGCGGCGACTCCGATCAGGCAAAGGGCGACGGCACGGTTGATATAAAAGGCAAGTCAACCTACATAACCGTGGCTTACAACCATTTCTTCGACAGCGGCAAGAGCTCGCTCGGAGGCATGAGCGGCGAGGTTACAAGCAGCGTCCTTACTTATCATCACAACTGGTTCGACCACTCCGATTCGCGTCATCCGCGCATCCGCACGTCATATTTCCATATCTACAACAACTATTTCGACGGAAATTCAAAGTATGGCGTCGGAATGACATCGGGCGGTTCTGCCTTTGTCGAGAAGAACTATTTCCGCAACTGCAAATATCCAATGCTCATCTCGCTTCAGGGAACCGACGGAAAGGGCGACGGCACATTCTCGGGCGAGCCGGGTGGCGTAATCAAGTCGTTCGCCAACAAGATTGTAAACGCCAAGCGATGCAACTTCTACAGCGATGCCAACGCCTCTACTTCCGACTGGGATGCCTACGAGGTTAAGGCGGCTTCTGATGCCGTTCCTTCAACCGTTGTGTGCAAGAGCGGCGGAACTTCATACCTTAACTACGACACCGACGGAACTCTGGCATACACTTACGTTGCCGACGATGCCGAGAATGTTCCCGAAATAGTTATGGCAAATGCAGGCCGAATTGGACAGGGCGACTTCAAGTGGCAGTTCAACAATGCCGTCGAGGACGAGAATTACGCTGTTATCAGCGCATTGAAGAAAGAAGTCGAGAACTATAAGTCGTCGTTGGTAGGCTTCTTCGACTCAAGTCTGCCAGCCGAGGTTAGCAACGGCGGATATGCCGAGGGCGACCGCTCGGGCGGCGATGCCGTTAAGAATGCTGATTATGTGCCGGGATATGTAAGTGGCGGCGGCTCTTCATCGAGCACCGATGTGTCTTTGTTCCTTGGCGGAGCAGACGGCGGCTACTACTTGTTCAATGCCGGCAACGACAGCAAGACAAAGCAGCTTATTGCCGATGGCGCAATTGTTCTCTATGATGCCTCTTATTCGGCAGATGCCACAGCAACCGACGATACAAAGAGCGGCGCGCTCCTCCTTCAGAAATCAACAGGAAAAGCTACATTCTACTGCCCAGACGGCATAGAGCAGATTTCATTCTTGCTCTTCCGCACAGGCTCGCTTGCCGGAAAGATTCTGGCTGGTAACAGCTTGGATAATCTGCAAGAGCAGGGCAGCTACTCAGAAAAGAAGAAGGGCGAGTACGACGAGAATTTCTCTCTCTCAGGCTCACCAAAATATGTTCAGATTACAAACACGGCTACGGGAGGCTTGTATATTCACGGCGTGAAGATTTTCACAGCCAACACAACAACCGCCGTTTCTGCCCCTGTAAAGGCAATCGAAAACGGCGTTAAGTACAACCTTAGCGGTCGCAGAATCCAGAACCCAGCCAAGGGCGAGATCTACATCATGAACGGAAAGAAATATGTAGCACAGTAAAGCGTGCTTTGACAATACAAGAAAGGCTGCATCTTGATTGGTGCAGCTTTTTTTGTATGTCTGTTATTAATTGTTAAAAATAACGATTTTCGATTTCTTTTTCTGATAATTATTATCTTAGAGTTGTTTTTTATTTATATATTTGCTGTGCTAATATTTTTATACTTAGAGTGTATTTTGGGAACTTGTTAAATTTTTATTTACAAAATGAAAAAAATTGTATTGTATTTTTTTTGTCTCCTGTTTTTGTTTACGGGAACAGTTTGTATCGCTGGATGTGGCGATGACGAACAGAGTGATTTTATTTCAATCGGAAGTGTTGAAAATCAAGAGGGAGAAGTGAATTTTGATTCATATTCTAAAAGTTGGTATTTGCGTGTTTCTGTACCGGGAGCAATTGATAATGTGATGGAATATTATCCTATTGCACTTGCTGATGAATTTAAAAAGGAAGGTTTGCGTGTACGCTTTTCTGGAGAATATGCAGAAATGGAGGTCGATTATAAACCAGCGGGAATTGAGTGTTATCAAATTAAACTTTCGTTTATAAAAGAAGTCTAAAAAAATACATCTGTTGTAACTCTAATGAGGTGCAGCCTTTTTTGTATGTCTGTTTTATTCTGAACATTCTATCTCTTTGCAGAAATCTGAATCATGAACAAATACTCTCCATTCCACATCTGATAGCTCTCCAAATTCTGGGACTATGTTGTATATTATTATTTCATTTATAGGCTTGTCTTGGCCGATGTTTTGCGTATCTTCTGTAATATTTTTTGTGTCCATATTTTTATAACTCTGCCAGTCTTCTCTGATTTGTTTTGTTAGTAAATTAAGATAATGTAAACTGTAGCAACGCTGTTTCTGGCTGAGCGGATATAATATTTCCATGTCGAAGTGACCTCCTCTAAGGCTGGCATCTAAGAATGCTTTGCCGTTTTCTTCGGATACGCTACAATATTCGTAATCGGAAACCAAAATGCCATCATGAATGTATACCCCGTTTCTGTGAGCATTCGAATATTCTTGAAAGAACTGTTTCTTTGCATAATCTTTCAAAATGAGAAAACTTCTGTAATGGTGTTTTTGGGGATATCTGTATATATCCTTTGCAAGCTGTTTGTATTGCTCGTTGGTGTAGTTAACTTCCTCGCCATTAAGAATATAGTCGCAACTATAAATGTAATGTTTGCCATTTATTATCTTCTGGTCAAAAACAACATTTATACATTTCCATTTGTCTTTATATATGAATATGTTGTAATCTATTGATTTTGAAACGACTTCTTTTTGTGCTTCAAGGTGGGTGTTGTCGTAACCAAGTAAAGATTTAAAATAACGTACTATCTTTTCAAAAATGTTCATCATCATTTTGCTTTTTAAAGTTATCATCTGCAAAGGTATGTTTTTTTCTTAAAAGACAATAGTCCAAGTCGCTCAGAAATATAATATTCTGAATTGTCTTCATTCTGAGGGTTTCTAATTGAATGATTTATTTTTCAGCCTTAATTGTGGTTTTATTTGTATATTTGCGGTGTAAATATACAATACATTCAGAAAGTTTTTGAAAACTTACTATGGGAAAAGTAAAGTTTAGCAGAGATAAGAAGTCTCTTATAAAGGCTACGGGAATAGAAGGGGAATATATCGTTCCTGATACCGTTGTCAAGATTCGGCAGGATGCCTTTGCCGATTGCGAAGGCTTGACTTCCGTGGTTGTTCCTTCGTCAGTAAAATTTATCGGGAACTCTGCCTTTGCCTATTGTACATCATTAAAGTCGGTAGTTATTTCTGATTCTGTTAAGGAAATAGAAGAAAATGTGTTTGAAGACTGCACGGCATTGAACGCCACGATAATCGTCAACGACATGCTTGTTCTTGTGGCAAAAGATGCTGCTGGCACTTTTGTAATTCCTCATGGTGTAAGGCGTATTGTTGGCGGCGCATTCAGAGATTGCGACAAAATAACATCTGTTGAAATTCCTGATACCGTTACTGAGATTGGGGAAAGCGCGTTTGAAGATTGCGAAGGACTGACATCGATAGTTATACCTGATTCTGTGACTAAGATAGAATGCGAGGCTTTTTGTAACTGCGTAAATCTGTCGTCGATCGTAATACCAGATTCTGTTACAGAAATTTGTGACTCGGCGTTTAATAACTGTATGTCATTGACTTCGGTGGTTATTCCCGATTCTGTGAAAAAGATAGGATACTGTGCCTTTGGTGGTTGTTCGGCTTTGGCATCAGTTGTAATTCCCGATTCGCTGACAGAAATCGGAGATGCTATTTTTCGAGGCTGTAGCGAATTAAAAGAACCGATAGTGGTAAACGATACTCTTGTTTATGTTCCAGAAGATTTTAATGAATATGTTGTGCCTGATGGCGTAAAACGAATTGTTGATGCTTTTGGTTATAACGAAGACTTAAGGACAGTAAAACTGCCAAATACCTTAAAGGAGATAGGAGATTCTTGTTTTGCTGGCTGCGTGTCTTTGACTTCTATTAACATTCCCGATTCGGTAACAAAGATAGGACTTTGGGCTTTTGAAGGCTGCTCTATGCTTACTTCCATAACCATTCCCGATTCTGTAAAGTCTATTGGTGCCAATGCTTTTGATGAATGTAAGAACTTAAAGTCTGTTGAATTACCAAAAACAGTAAGGAACATAGGCGATTGTCCTTTTTTTAATGTAACAAAATTGAAATGGAAAGAACCGGTAATAATCAACGATATGTTTGTGTATATGCCAAAACGCGTAAAAGGCGCGTACGAGATTCCGAGCAATGTTAAGCGCATTGTTGGCGATGCTTTCTGGTGTTGCAAGCATTTGACTTCGATTACTCTGCCCGACAATCTTGAATATATCGGCGAGTATGCATTCAGCGGTTGCTCTAAAATTACGACATTGATAATTCCCGGAACTCTGAAGAAGATTATGCACGCTGCATTCGAGTTCTGTGGAAAACTGAAGGAGATACACATTCAGGTAGAGAACCCAAAGAAGATAAAGTTTGACAGTGATGTGTTTGAGGACTTTGATGTTTCCGCCTGCACGCTTTATGTTCCGGCAGAATCAGTTGAACTGTACAGAAAGCATCGCGAGTTCAAACATTTCAAAGAGATTATCGGCGAAGCCTGAATATACCTTATAAAATAAAGCGCCCCACATCTTTTACAATGTGGGGCACTATTATTTAAAGTGCTATCTTGAAAATAGCGATATTAGCCTTTATTTTCTGGAAGGTGATTATCCGTAGATAATCTTACCGTTCTCGTCGCGGTTCTCATCAATGAAGCTCTTCTGATACTGAGTCATACCGCGGAGCGACATACCCATGTTAGAGAAACCACCGTCGTGGTATAGAGTCTGCATTGTAACCTTCTTTGTAAGGTCGCTGAACATTGTGATGCAGTAGTCAGCGCAGTCGTCGGCACTTGCGTTGCCAAGAGGCGACATGCGGTCGGCAAAGTCGAACAGACCGTCAAAACCCTTGATACCGCCGCCGGCAGTAGTCATTGTAGGGCTCTGTGATATAGTGTTTACACGAACGCCCTTCTCGCGACCGTAGATGTAGCCGAAGCTGCGTGCTATGCTCTCGAGCAATGACTTGGCATCAGCCATATCGTTGTAGCCGAAGAATGTACGCTGTGCAGCAACGTAAGTAAGAGCAAGAACAGAACCACCCTCAGAGATTGCGTCAAGCTTCTTTGCAACCTGAAGCATCTTGTGGAATGAGATGGCGCTGATATCGTATGTCTTATTCAATAAATCGTAGTCAAGGTCGTCGTATGTACGCTTCTTGCGCATGTTTGCGCTCATTGCGCAGCTGTGAAGAACGAAATCAATCTTACCACCTAGTGCCTTCTGTGCCTCTGTAAACAAGTTCTCGAGGTCGGCAACGCTTGTTGCATCGGCAGCAATAACGGTTGCCTTAGTCTTTTCTGCAAGCTGGTCAATAGTTCCCATGCGAATGGCAACAGCAGTGTTTGTAAGTACAATCTCTGCACCTTCTTCTACTGCACGCTCGGCTACCTTCCAAGCGATTGACTGTTCGTTAAGAGCACCAAAGATGATGCCTCTTTTACCTTTTAATAAATTATAAGCCATAAAAATTAAATCCTAAATTTTTGTTGGGCGCAAAGATAATGCTAATTTTTTATATTGTAGTCAAAAAGCATCATTTTTTGATAATCAGCGCAAATAATATATGATGCCTAATCTATATTTTTGCAACATCTATAACAACATATAAATATCACTTTACTGTATGGAGAAAAATAAAGTCTTTGGTCATTTTGATGACGAACAAAGAGAGTATGTCATCACCGACCCAAAAACACCTTGGCCTTGGATAAATTATCTTGGTAACGAGGACTTTTTTTCGCTTATTTCTAATACCGCAGGCGGATATTCGTTCTACAAAGATGCTAAGTTCCGCCGTATAACCCGATACAGATACAACGGTGTGCCGATGGATAACGGCGGCCGCTACTTCTACATAAACGACAACGGAACGGTATGGAATCCGGGCTGGAAGCCTTGCAAGACTCCGCTCGACGAGTACGAGTGCCGCCACGGCATGAACTATACTCGCATCACCGGCAAGAAGAACGGCATCGAGGCAAGCGTGCTCTTCTTCGTTCCGCTCAAGACATGGGCTGAGGTTCAGAAGCTTACGCTGAAAAATACATCTGCACAGACAAAGAAGATTAAACTCTTCTCGTTTGCAGAGTGGTGCTTGTGGAATGCAGCAACCGACATGGAGAACTTCCAGCGCAACTTCTCAACAGGCGAGGTCGAGATTGACGGCAGCGTTATTTATCATAAAACAGAATATAAGGAACGCCGAAATCACTACGCATACTATTCGGTAAACGTGCCTGTGCAGGGCTACGATACCGACCGCGAGAGTTTTATCGGACTGTATAACGAGTTTGCTAACCCTCAGTGCGTTATGGAGGGCAAGCCAAGCAACAGCTTGGCTCACGGATGGAGTCCGATAGCATCGCATTATATAGAGGTCGAACTGAAGCCGGGCGAAAGCAAGGACTTGATTTTTCTTCTCGGATATGTTGAGAACGAGCAGAACGAGAAGTTCGACCAAGGCGAGATTGCACGCAAGAAGAGTGGCGAACTCATCTCTTCGCAGGCAAGCGACGTTACTCTTGTAAACAAGAAGAAGGCAAAGGAGACAATAGCACGTTTCGCCACTGTTGAGGCGGTAGACAAGGCTTTCGCCGAGTTGAAGGCTCAGTGGGACGAACTGCTCGACAAATACACCGTAAAGTCGGGCGACGAGCGTCTCGACCGCATGGTAAACATCTGGAATCAGTACCAGTGTATGATAACCTTCAATTTCTCACGCTCGGCATCGTTCTTCGAGAGCGGCATCGGACGTGGAATGGGCTTCCGCGACTCTAACCAAGACCTTGTGGGCTTCGTTCATCAGGTGCCGAGTCGTGCCCGCGAGCGCATCATCGACATAGCCTCTACTCAGTTCCCCGACGGTGGCTGCTATCATCAGTATCAGCCGCTCACCAAGCGCGGAAACAACGACATCGGCGGCGGTTTCAACGACGACCCAATGTGGCTCATTTTTGGAACGGTGGCTTACATAAAGGAGACTGGCGACTTCTCAATTCTCGACGAACTCGTGCCTTGGGACAATCAGCCGGGCAGCGAGGTATCGCTATTCGAGCATCTGCGCATCTCGTTCAATCACGTTGTCGAGAATCTTGGTCCGCACATGCTTCCGCTCATTGGTCGTGCCGATTGGAACGACTGTTTGAACCTCAACTGCTTCTCATGGGATCCTAACGAAAGTTTCCAGACAACAGAGAACAAAACTGAGGGCACAAAGGCCGAGAGCTTGATGATTGCCGGTTTGTTCGTATTCTGCGGTCGCGATTATGTTGAACTCTGTCGCGAACTGAAAAAGGATGATGAAGCAGAACGCGCTCAGAAGTGCATCGACTCGATGGTCGAGGCTGTGAAGAAACATGGCTGGGACGGCGAGTGGTACTTGCGCGCTTACGATTACTACGGAAACAAGATAGGTTCGAAGGAAAACGAGGAGGGTAAGATTTTCATCGAAAGTCAGGGCTTCTGCACAATGGCAGGCATCGGCATCGAGGACGGCTTGGTTGACAAGGCTCTCGACTCTTGCAAGAAATATCTCGACTGCGAGCACGGCATGGTTCTTAACTGGCCTGCTTACACAACTTATCATGTCGAGATGGGCGAGATTTCGTCTTATCCTGCTGGATATAAGGAGAATGCCGGAATCTTCTGCCATAACAATCCGTGGGTCATCATTGGCGAGACAGTTGCCGGACGTGGTAACGACGCGTGGGAGCATTACACAAAAATCTGTCCTGCATTCATCAAAGACCAGACTCTGCACAAGGTTGAGCCTTACGTCTACTCACAGATGGTTGCCGGCAAGGACGCAGCAAAGCCGGGCGAGGGCAAGAACTCATGGCTCACAGGTACGGCAGCGTGGAACTGGTATACAATCACACAGTTCATACTTGGCGTAAAACCGTCGTACAACGGCTTGCAGATAGAGCCTTGCGTCCCTTCAGCTATGAAGGAATACACCGTAACTCGCAAGTATCGCGATGCCGAATACACAATCAAGGTTTCTAACCCAAATGCGGTGCAGAAGGGTGTTAAACAACTTGTTGTAGATGGCAAGAGCATCGGCGGGAACAACGTTCCGTACTCAGCCGGCAAGCATACGGTAGAGGTTGTCCTCGGATAATCTTTAAAAATCGGAAAATTCGTTTTAGAATAAGTATAGTTTTATTGTTCACTTTGAGTGGAGTGCTCGTAGAGAGTACTCCACTTTTTGGTAATTATACTGTATGGAAAGATATTAGAAACAGTATCGTAAGATTCTTAAAATCAATAAATTCTATATTCTCCTGAATTTGCCGCTCGACCTATGGTCGCTTGCAGCTGAAAGGAATTCTTCTTTTTTTGACAAAAAAAAAGAAGCAAATTATGATTGCCCCTTTTTTTGGTCTATGTCTTAATAATCTTCTTCGGAAGAATATACTTCAGAAATAGGTATTTCAAAACTGCATAGTTGCTCATTTTTCTCATTTATGTAATCAAAGGCAAATATTGCCTTGTATTGATTCATTAGATAATAAATATACATATCATCTGATTTTGCCCCTTTAATATCATACTTTAATTCCAGTACTTTCTTTTCTCTCATTTTTCGTTTGATATCTTGTGTAATGTCAGACGGTAATACACCTTTGCATTCGATTGTGTATGTGAATATTCCGTTTTTAACCTTGCATGATTTCAAGATAATGTTGTTTTCCAAATCTTGCGGAAGATTCTCGTTTACATCTTGCGCATGCTTTCTTAACATTTTGTCGTATTCATAGTGATATACTAATAGTTCATGTTCATGTTTTTTTTCTATTTCATTTTCATTGTATACATAGATTATGCCATAAACAAAGCCAATAATTCCAAGGATGGATGCTATTGTTAAATATCTCTTTACATTATATTTGAAGTTTTCTTTAGCTTTAAGTTTCTTCTTCAAGTTTGCATACAAGTATATTACCGTAGGTATGTAATATACTATCATATTAAAGGACAAATGGGTAAAGTAGGAACCCTTAAATGTGAAAAGGCACCACGCGAAAAAAGCAGCGGTGAAGGCTGATAACATTGGAATGATAAGGCTTAAAAGCCATACATCTCTTTTGGAATTTGGTTGGGTTCCTTCAATTGTTATTATTGCAGATATCGCAAAAATTGCAAAAAATAGTAAATACATTTTGTATAATTAAGTTGTTGTTATATTATCAGATAAAATATAGACAAGGTACAAAATTGCGATTTGTTTTTGGATGAAAATATCGCGTTGCTTTTTTAACGGCTCGTATGCTTGTATTATAAAGTCGGCGACATGAGTCGATTATTGTACGTTGTTCCTTTTAATTTTGAATATCAATGCAAAGATAAGAAAAAATATGTTCCCCGAGTATTTTGTCGAAAACAAAAAAAAGTAGAAACCCTAAATCTGGACTTCTACTTTTTATTAGTCTAATATCAATAAGAAAATTTTATTCATTTATCATTTCGTTCAAGCCCTTGTTTGAGATTGTAACGTTGATTACGCTCAAGTACTTGCTGTACTGCTCCTTAGAAAGGGCCTCCTTCATCAACTTGCAGTTGCCAAGAACAGCCTTGCGAACCTTTTCAGCCTTCTTGTCGTCAGAAGCGTTGTTAGCTGCTGCCATCTCGCTCTCGAAGTGCTCGTTAATAGCCTCTACGTTGTCGTACTGAGTTGCAGAAAGATCGAGGTACTCGCTCAACTTTGCAGTGTTTACATTAACCTTTGTGCTTACTGCGTTGTTGTCTGCTGCAACACTTGCTACTGCGAAACCAAATACAGCTGCTGCTGTCAAAACCATCTTCTTCATATTCTTCATTTTTTTATTATTTTCTTCTTTTGTTAATTATCACATTTTTTTGTTTTGTCATTCAGTATCTCTCTGTTTGACAATGCAAAGATACGTCGGAATTTGGAAAATATGAAATTAAATTATGTTTTTTAACATAAAATACTTGATTTGTTGACTAAAATCAAGCAGAAGTATGTTGTAAAGCATAAAATAAATATGGAATGCGTGTTTTAACGTGTATTTTCTGTTTGCTGAAAAACGAGGATTCCTGCTCGGAATGAAATTCAACGTACAGCCTGCTGACTATAAGAGTCTTACGATGTAAGTAGACCAATTACGTGCCAAAGTTCAGCAGAATATCCGAATTTGGCTGAGAGAAAGTCGGGAGTTTGAAGTACCAATGGGGACGCAAGAGTTTCTATCGCTGAAAATAACAATGTTTGGTGTTGCACAGGAATAAGAAGTTGTTGCTTTTGCCGTTTTTGTGGCAAGGGAAATTCTTGCATGATGGCAAGCAGCAAATTCTCAATCTTCATGCAGCCGAATCTTGCAAAATTGGCAGAACGTGGCGAGAATGTTTGTCATTCCGTTTTAAGTGCGTTTATTAGTTTGTTGAGTTTTCGTATATTTGAGGATGCCTGTCTTTAAATTCATAAAGGCATATAAAACAAAAAAAGGTAGAAAGTCTATCTTGTGACTTCTACCTTTAATTGTCTAATATCAATAATATTTTATTATTCATTGATCATACCGTTTAAGCCCTTGTTAGTCATTGTAGCGTTGATCACGTTCAAGTACTTGTTGTACTGCTCCTTAGAAAGAGTCTCCTTCATCAACTTGCAGTTGCTAAGAACAGCCTTGCGAACCTTGTTAGCCTTCTTCTCATCAGAAGCTTTGTCTGCTGCTGCCATCTCGTTCTCGAAGTACATGTTAATTGCCTCAACGTCATCGTACTGTGCTGCTGTAAGACCAAGATACTCGCTCAACTTTGCAGTGTTTACATTAACCTTTGTGCTAACAGTGTTCTTGTCTGCTGCTACACCTGCTACTGCGAAACCAAATACAGCTGCTGCTGTTAAAACCATCTTCTTCATTTTCTTCAATTTTTAAGTTTGTTCTTCTGTTAATTATCACATTTTTTTGTTTTGTCATTCAGTATCTCTCTGTTTGACATTGCAAAGATACGACGAAAATCGAGAATAATGCAATAAAACTATGTTTTTTAACATAAAACATGTGTTTTATTGATAAAAGTCAAGAATAAGTATGTTTTATAACATAAATATGGTATCAAAAGTAGCTTTCCTATGTGTTCTAATATTATAAGGTGATTTCAGAAGTTTCATGCAGTTTTTTGCTGATGCTGAGTGGGGGAGACATAAAAAATCCGCCGCCATGCAGAAAACGCTGGCGACGGATTTCTTACATTATATATATTAATAGGGGAAGCCGCCGGCAAACTCAAACTGTGGTTCTATTACAAATTTGCCTGTCGAGTCGATGTATCCATATTTGCCATTCTTACTTACTATTGCCAAGCCGTTGGCTGCAAACACGCTTGCGGTGTCGAATTGCGGTTCGATAACCGTCTTGCCTGTTTGGTCAATGTACCCGTATTTGCCGTTTTGTCTGAACCATGCCAGACCGTTGCGCGAGAAATACAGAGGATGCTCGTATTGTGGCTGCACAACAAACTTGCCGCTTTGATCGATATATCCGTATTTGCCGTCAAGACGAATCTCTGCCAAGCCGTTGTCCGAGAAACTGTATGCAATATCAAACTGCGGTTCTATAACCGTCTTGCCCTCTTTGTTTATGTAGCCCCATTTGTCGTTAAGTTTAACAACTGCCAAACCATTGTCTTTAAAGTCGCTGGCAAACTCAAATTGCGGTTCGATAACAATCTTTCCGGTATTGTCGATATATCCTCTTTTGCCGTTCAGCTCGATGCCAGCCCATCCGTTGTCCGAGAAATCGTAGGCAAAATCAAACTTCGGTTCGATAACAGTATTTCCTTTGGCATCGATATATCCGCATCGGTCGTTTATCACTACGGCAGCCAGTCCGTTGTCCGAGAAATCGGCTGCAAAAGTAAACTTAGGCTCGATAACTGTCTTTCCGCTTGTATCTACAAAGCCGTATTTGTCTTTTATTTTTATCATTGCCAGACCGTT
>JBGUGY010000143.1:0-7182 GCA_045111775.1 Bacteroidaceae bacterium
GCGGAAATACAGCCACAACAACAAGAGCTAACAAACTGGAAGAACCCAGCTTTAAGGAGTTTGTAAAGAAATTCTGTTCAGACTCATGTTTCCAAATAAACCACATCTCGTTTCCACTTGAGATAACGATATGTTGCGAAGGTGGCATGAACGAGAGAGACTCCGTATACTTTATAGAAAGAAACGACTGGAGACATGACGACCTCTTCAATCCCGGCTACGAAGAAAAGGTTAGTACAAGTATTGACGCAGACAATAATACCGTACTAATAAGTGGCGACGACTGCGGCATCCATGTTACATACATGTTTAAACACATTAACGGAACATGGACATTATACAAAATTGACGACGGTTCTATGTAACCGAATAACCCCAAAATTCCTAAAGAAATGAAGAAAATATTATATCTGCTAAAAAAATTAAGCCACTTATCAAGGACTAAGAAGATAGTCGGACTTTCAGCAATCGTTGCAACACTCATCGTATCGGTATGCGTGTTGCAGGAAATCTGCAAGCCCAAGTTGTACAAGAAATTACAAGGTACATACAACATTCTATTGGAAGAGACATACATAAACAGAAGTACAGAGTTCAACCCGTTACTTTTTACCCTTACATTTGAAAATTCAAGCGTTAAATTACCGACCATAGAATCGGCAGATGCCCCCGTAGAAGATACTTATGAAGGGATAAAAGAATTAGAGAGAAACGCCCAAGGAAAGTGGAAAGTAATTGGAGAGAAAGAGGATTCTATCTTGATTGATGCTCCAAAGAATATACTAAATGGAAAGTATGCCTTTTGCCTACAAATGGTGGAGTTTTTTCACGACAATATTTACATTCTCTGGTTAGAAAACGACTCTACCCGCCTATGCTATTCAAAGGCAGTCTCGCCCAAAGCCGAAATAGAGTGGGAATGAAACTATCCGCAACAAAACATTTCTTCTTTCGGCAGAAATTCGTAATTTTGGCAAGACAAAGCCAACTTCTTAAACAGAACAATAATGAAAAAATACATCGTAATCTTACTATGCATATTGTTTTCATGCTGCAAGCGCGAGCCTTCCGTTGGCACGCATCAGGGCGATAATGCCACGGTCAGTCCTTCAAAAACAAAGGGCATCGACGGATATGTCGGGAAATGGCATTATATGGTATGGATAAACGATAGCGCATACCAAAACAAATCATTCTGTCTGGAACTCAGAAAAACCGGGAAAATATATGTAAAAGGATTGTTTACTTCTATTTGGTTTAATGGCGATAGAATAGATGGAAACCTTGAAAATGAAGTAGATGCCAACGTTTGGGGTCGTTTCGTCAACGACTCGCTATATGTCCGCATAAAAGGAAGTTACAGAGAGGGCTCATCGGCAAAGGCTGTTTTGTATTTAGTAAACGATTCAACCCTGCTATGGAAACTAACAGAAGAAAATGGCGAAATAAACCTCCCCGACAAAGAATGGCTGGAAAAAGATAACCAGTAACAACTCTAAAACAAAACTTACATGAACAGATTTCTAAGATTATACATATTGCTGGCAATTTCACTCTGCTGTAAATCAACCGGTTTGTGCAATTACAGCACACACAAAAGTCGGCAGAATACTCTTACCGAAGAAAAGAAGTACATTCTTCCCGATTCCTTCTTTGCCAAAGTTGCTGTAGCTGATATTGGAACCATCGACACAACAAACGTAAAATACAGGAAACAGAATTGGGAACTTTTAGGGTATGCTTACTCTCCAATTCTTGGATACGAGAAGAAAAACAACAAGAGACCAAAGTATCTCGTAATTATACAAGAATCTTATACCCGCAAAAAGAATAATAGAACAAATAATGAAACTTCAATAGATTCAATCGGAATCCGTTCCATTACAATAGTAAAGATTTCCGCCCCTGAAGAAAAATCTGATATCATCCACATGCAATACAAAAACAAGTTGGAAAAATTTAAAGAAAACGATTTTGATTACAGTACTCTTGCAGACATCCGAAAAAACTTTATTCTGCGGACGAAATATACAAAATACTATTTGGGAAAAGAAACACTTGAACTTCCTATTCTAACGGAAGTATACCCAATCTATTAGCATTATTCCGCCCAAATTCCTAAACTCGGCAGAACAAAGAGAAATCTTTTAAAAATTGGTTTTATGAAAACAAAATCAGTTGTTCCTCTATACTATAAGTTATTGAGAAAGTTGAACTTAATAATACGCATATACACATCAGTATATCCCGATTTAATTCCTAATTATGTCGGTTTTACCGACGAGTTTTTCTTAAACAAAATAATTGAAAGATGAATAAAGTTACTTTTATAATCTTACTGCTATTGACGGCATGTACCCAGCCCGAGAAATCTGCCAAGAAGTGGATGGAAGAGGCTAAGTGCGTAGATTCTGTAAAGATTGTTGGTCAGAACAGATATGCAAATATCAACGATTTTCAAGTCAAAGGATTAACATTACAAGACATTGAAAAACTTTACGGGCATTATAACTATGCACCACTTGAACACACAAAATTCGACAAACCCCTCGATGTGGAAATGGACTTCTCTCTTCTATTTTTAGATAACCATTTTATAAAATCAGACTATCCTGTTGTTATATCTGTTTATGATTGGTTTAGACATCCCAAAATAAACAAAATGTATCCAAAGGTTAACAACATTTGGGAGCTTTCTAACCACGATGGTAGTTTAGGGATGTGCATGAGAGTCTATTTCGTTGAATATGAGGGCAAACTAATAGCATTTAATGCTTTGCAGACAGATTGCGATAGATTGTACTTTTTAGAATAAAAGCAATATTGCTTGTGGGGATTTAAACATTAAAACAATAATGAAATATACTATTCTGTTTGTCTTTTGCTTTGTGTTCTGTCGCTCTATGGGTACAGAAACGCAGCCAAAACTATTCGGCGGAAAATACAACTATATTTCGATAATTGTCGTTCCGGACGAACATAGCTGGCCGATATACTTCAATGTTGCAACATTAAGCGACACGATTTTCGCCAACACCGAGAGTGTAGATTCTTTTGTAAAAAGCATCTGCAAAGGCAATCTGTACATTTCAGCAGCACACGACGAGGCATTCGAACTTGTATATAAAGACAAAAAAGATTACGAATTTTCAAAAAACAGCGTCGACTGTATTGGCGATTTCTATTTCGACCTATATGATGATAAAAAAGGAACAAAGTTTCTGACTCTAAAAACGGGAGCAAAAGTCAGCTATAATTCAGCATCTGTCCATTGCATATTTACAGAATTAGACAAACGGAAATACTGGAAAATTTCAAACACTTCGGAAAATCTGCAAGACGCCGACTCTTGTCTGGTTGAAAGAATTGCCGTCCCCGTTGCAGTTGCAAAATACAACATTAAAAATAGTTTTGTTATAAAGCCTGCACCCGAGAATATGTAGTCGGGAGAAGGTTAATTTTTTTCTTAAAATTATGAATAAGCAAAGTATCTTTATTTTATTTATCTTGATGCTCGTTGGATGTAAGCATCCTAACGGAAACGGCGGAAATACTGCCACAACTACAAGAGTTAACAAGCAGGAAGAACCCAACTTTGAGGAGTTTGTAAAGAATTTCTGTTCAGACTCATGTTTCCAAATAAGCCACATCTCGTTTCCTCTTGAGGTGATATTGCGCGGAAATGACATAGACGAAGAAGAAGACTCTGTATCTTATATAGATAAGAACGAGTGGAAATATGGCGACCTCTTCAATCCCGGCTACGAAGAAAAGGTTATTACAAGTATTGACGCAGACAATAATACCGTACTAATAAGAGGCTATGACTGCGGCATCCATGTTAAATATATGTTTAAACGCACTAACTCAACATGGGCATTATACAAAATTGACGACGGTTCTATGTAACCAAACAGTCCCAAAATTCCTAAAGAAATGAAGAAAATATTATATCTGCTTTTGTCTTTATGTATATGCGCTTGTTCCGACTTTCCAGCCAAGAAGTGGGTGGAAGAGGCAAAACCCTTAGACTCAATACACGTTGTCTCTCCTGAAGAATATGCAGATATAGAAAAATTGCAATTAAGAGGACTAACTTTAGAACAAATTGAGTCGCTTTATGGTAAACATCATTGGGGCGGAATAAACAATCTTAATGTTAATTCTCCAGAAGAAATGCCAGGATATCTGATAGACAATTATAATTTGATTACCTATTTTAAAGAAAGTGATTATCCTATAAATATCTCGTCATTTATATGGTTCAGAAGAGATTCAACAAGAAAGTTATTCTGCCAAACAAACGATGACAAGCAGATTGAAAAAGCATATCAAAACAAAAATCTTGGGCAATGCTTGGAGATATTCTTCGTTAAATACGACAATAAACTAATAGCTTTTGACGCTCATCAAACCGATTGTTGGGCTACATTTTTTGCCGAATAAGAATCCATAAAAAAACAAGAATGAATAAAATAACATTTATTATTGCTTTGGCGTTGTTTACATCATGCATGCATAATAACACTAAATCAGATACAAACGATTCGCTATCTGATAAATCAACAATTAAGCCCAGCCATGAGGCAAGAAAAATGATTCCCGACTATCTCATTGATGTTTGGGGAACACCACATTGTGCAGATGTCAACATTAGTTTTAATCAGAATGGCGAATTTGTATTCAACGATTATTACAAAGATGGCAATTATATTGTTATAGAAGGAACTTTTGAATACAAAGAAAACAAGGTAATTCTGCACTACAAAGATGGAGATTCCTTAATCCTAAAGATCCATGCAAACAAAGAGCTGAACGACTATTATCTATACACAGACGACAAAAGCCACTATTTGGTAAAGGGGCTGAGAGTTCCCTCTCCCGAAGAATTAGATTCCCTTACATCTCTGATGAATTGTGAGGATAAGTAATTCCCCTGTTCTCAGGAATATGCAGTAGTATATTAGTATTATTTACCAATAACTGACAAACGTTTTTTCTGTAAACTCAGATACTTAACCATATTTGAAAGATGAATAAAGCAATATTTTCAATTTTACTGCTAATAACGGCATGTACCCAGCCCGAAAAATCTGTCAAGAAGTGGGTAGAAGAGGCAAAGTGCGTAGATTCTGTAAAGATTGTTTCTCCAAACAGATGGGCAGATATTGAAACATTTAAGATTAAGGGATTTACCTTGCAGCAAGTAAAGAAACTTTACGGAGACTATAATTATACGGAGTATGAAAACGTCAAGATTTATGGTCCTGAAGATATTCCAGATTCGGATTTTTCTCGTTATTTTAAAGAATCAGACTATCCCGTTGTTATATCTGTTTACGATTGGTTTAGACATCCCAAAATAAGCAAAATGTACCCAAAGGTAAAAAACATTTGGGATCTTTCTAACTACAATGGCTATTTGGGAATGTGCATGAGAGTCTATTTCGTTGAATATGAGGGTAAACAAATAGTATTTGAGGCATTTCAGACATATTGCGATAGACTGTACTTTTTAGAATAAACATTCGGACACATCAGAAACAAAAAAGACAGCCTCATCAGACTGCCTTTTTTGTTTATTTCAGTATAAGCTGTTTTGCAAACTCCCATATCACGATGCCAGCCGTTACGCTCACATTCATAGAATGTTTTGTTCCAAACTGCGGAATCTCAAGGCAAGCGTCCGAACTGTCTACAACGCATTGCTGAACACCCTTAACCTCGTTACCCATTATCACGGCATATTTTTCGTTGGCATCGAGCTGAATTGTCTCGAGCGACGTGCTATGCTCAACCTGCTCAACGCTGAAAACTTTGTATCCCTGCGCCTTCAAGGCAGCAACGGCATCGGGCGTGTCGTTGAAATATTCCCACTCAACCGAATCCTCGGCTCCAAGAGCCGTCTTGTGAATCTCGGGATGCGGCGGCGTGGCCGTGATGCCGCAACGCATTATCTTTTCTATTCTGAAGGCATCGCCTGTGCGGAACACCGAGCCTACGTTGTAGAGGCTTCTTACATGGTCGAGAACCACCACCAGAGGCATCTTTCGGCTTTGCTTAAATTCGTCGGTGCTGATGCGGTTCATCTCCGTAACCTTCAGCTTTCTCATCGATTCTTTCATCGTCTGTGCGCTCCGTTTTTAGTGTTTCGACTTCTTCTTCCCACCCTTCTTGCCTGCGCTCTTCGAGTGTCCTTTCTTGTCTTTCTTAGCCTTCTTGTGGTTGGCAATCTTCTCCTTCGGAGTGAGGCTTGTCTTCTTGCCCGTATAGAAAGGCGTTGTGCGAACCTCCTCGCCCTCGTAGTGAACGATTTCAAAGTCGAGCTGCTTGCGCTCCAAGTTTGCCTTTGCAACCTTTATGCGTACAGGGTCGCCCAGCGTATATATGCGGTGTGTGCGGCGGCCGCGTATGCAGTAGTTGCGCTCGTCAAACTCGTAGTAGTCGTCGTCAAGTTCACGCATCGGAATCATGCCCTCGCACTTGTTCTCGTTACATTCAACATAGAGTCCCCACTCGGTAACGCCACTAATCGTTCCGTCGAACTCCTGCCCCATTCGCTCGCCCATAAACTCAACCTGCTTGTACTTAATGCTGGCGCGCTCGGCACTTGCCGCAAGCTGCTCCATAGCCGAACTATGCTCGCACAAATCCTCGTACTTGGTCTGCGATACCGAACGCTCGCCGTTGGCATATTTCGTAAGCAGGCGGTGAACCATAGTGTCGGGATAACGGCGGATTGGCGATGTAAAGTGGGTGTAATAGTCGAACGCCAAGCCGTAGTGTCCGCAGTTGTGGGTTGAGTAGCGCGCCTTCTGCATGGTGCGGAGGGCTACAATCTCAACAACGCCCTGCTCGCGCTTACCCTTTACCTCGCTAAGAAGCTTGTTGATGTTCTTGGCAACATCGGTCTTGCTGCCGGTTGTCTTCAGTTTATAGTTAAACTGACCCACGAACTGACAGAGATTGTCGAGTTTGTCGGGGTCTGGAAGGTCGTGAATACGATAAGGGAACACCTTGGCAGTCTTGCCCTTTGGCACACGACCTATGTGCTCAGCCACCGTGCGGTTTGCCAGAAGCATGAACTCCTCAACAAGTTTGTTGGCATCCTTGGCATACTTAAAGTAGACACTAACAGGCTTGCCCTTCTCGTCGATGTCGAAGCGCACCTCGCAGCGGTCA
>JBGUGY010000144.1:0-5516 GCA_045111775.1 Bacteroidaceae bacterium
CGTTATTTCCTTAATATACAAATACAAAAAAGGACTGGAACAAGAGATTCTTATCGAAAAGTTATAATATCTTTATCCCCCACACACGCATCCTTTTCTTTTTCCGAACCTTATCTTGTTAAAATTCATCAACAAGGCATCGAATGTAAGGAGTTGGTTTGTAAGCAGTTCACCTGCACCAGTCAGGAATTTCAGAGCCTCAGCTGCCTGGATTGTGCCAAGCATTCCGGCAATTGCGCCAAGCACTCCAGCCTGCTTGCTGTTTGGCACAGAACCCGGCTCGGGAGACGTGTCGAACAGACATCGGTAACATGCCGAACCCGGAACGTAAGTGAACGTCTCGCCCTCGAAGCGCAATATCGCACCGTGACTGTAAGCCTTGCCGTGCTCTACGCACACATCGTTTATCAAGAATTTGGCATCGAAATTATCCGTGCCGTCAATCACAAAATCGTAGTCCTTGATGATGTCGGCAGCATTGTCGGCGGTGAAAAACTCGTCGTAAGTAACCACATTTACGTTCGGGTTCACCGTCAGAATCCTCTCACGCGCCGATTCCACCTTGCTCTTGCCAATGTTATCGGTCGAATGGATTATTTGCCGCTGAAGATTGCTCAAATCAACCACATCACCGTCAACAACGCCAAGCGTGCCCACGCCAGCCGCCGCCAGATACATAAGCACAGGCGAGCCCAGTCCGCCCGAGCCTACAACGAGCACCTTGCCCTTGCAAATCTTCTCCTGACCTTCTGCGCCGACGCCCTTCAGTATGATGTGGCGCGCATATCTCTCCTTCTCCTCGTCGGTAAACTGAAACATAATCTATCTTTCGTAAATATTCTTTATCACAAGTCCGGCAATCGTCATTCCAAAGATACCGGTTATATGGCTCAGCGAGCCGTTTACCTGCACCTTTTCGGGAAGTTCCGATGCTTCCTTCTGGCAGATGCAACTGTCTGTTCCGCAAGTGGTGGTTTCGCCTAAATTAGGCAGCGGAAGTTCCTCGCTGTAAACACACATGAACTTGCTTGCCGGGAACTGCTTGCTGCGCTTGAACTTGTTGCGCAAGGCACGGGCAAGCGCATCGCCCTGAACCTTCCAGAACTCAGCAACACGAACCTTGGTAGGGTCAACGCGAAGGGCTGCCCCCATAGAACTGATGAAGACCGTGCGCTTGTTGTCGTGCGCTGTCTTGCAGGCATTCTGAATCAGAAGAGCCTTGTCCGACAGCGAGTCGATGGCATCGATGATGAAGTCGTACTCCTCAAGACCGAAATCGCCGGCTGTCTCGGCATTGTAAACCTTACGGATGGCCTCGATATGGGTAGCAGGACTGATGTCGAGTAGACGCTCCTTCAAAGCCTCGACCTTTACGCGACCAATGGTCTTGGTTGTTGCCATAAGCTGTCGGTTGCAGTTGGTTATGCACACGCGGTCCGAATCGACCATCGTGATGTGCCTGATGCCGCTTCGCACAAGGCTCTCGGCGCACCACGAGCCAACGCCACCCACGCCGAATATTATCACCTTTACCGACGACAGAACGTCCATCTTTTGCGCACCTAAAAGTCTTTCGGAACGGTTGAAGACTGCTTTTTCTATAGGAATCACCTTTCTCTTTTGAAAAATTCAAAAAAAGAGGAACCATTTTTTGCGTGGCTCCTCTTCTGATTATATTACTTGTCTGTTAGTTTGCCATTTCAGAAATGAACTTAATGCGCACGAGTCTTATCTCGTCCTCCTGCTCTACATCATCGGCACCGAGTTCCTCGTAAGCCGTCTTCAGGTCGTCGGTCTCCGAATCCTTGAAATATTCGTATATTTCGTCGATACGATCCTCGTCCATCACCTCCTCAAGGAAGTAGTCGATGTTCAGTTTTGTTCCTGAATATACGATAGACTCAATCTCGTCGAGCAGTTCGTCGAAGTCGATGCCTCTCGATTCGGCAATATCATCGAGAGCCACCTTGCGGTCGATGCTCTGGATTATAGCCACCTTAATCTTGCTCTTGTTGGCAACGGTGCGCACGCGCAGGTCCTCAGGGCGGTCAATCTCGTTAGCCTCGCAATGAGCCTTGATTAGTTTGCAGAATTCCTCGCCATATCGCTTAGCCTTACCTGCACCAACACCCGGTATGTTCTGGAGTTCTTCCAAATTTATAGGGTACATTGTTGCCATTGCCTCGAGCGATGGGTCTTGGAATATAACGTATGGCGGCACATCAAGTTTTTTGGAGAGTTTCTTGCGCAAATCCTTCAGCGCGTTGTAGAGCGTTGGGTCAACCACGCTCGATGCTCCGCTTGGCACCGGTACATTTTCCTCCTCTTCGTCGAAATCGTTGTCCTCTACAATCTTGAATGACTTTGGTTTTTTCATGAACTTTCGGCCCTCGTCTGTTACCTTCAACAAACCGTAGTTCTCAACGTCCTTAGTCATGTATCCTGCTATTAGGGCCTGACGGATTACAGCGTTCCACATTTTCTCATCATCGCCCACTCCAGAGCCGAAAACATCTTCAAGTTCATGATGCTTATGCGCTAAAACCTCCTTAGTCTCTTTACCTAATAAGACGTCTATTACATATTCCGTCTTGAAATTCTCTTTCAAGGCCACAACGGCCTCCAATACAGTACTTAGCTGTTCTTTAGCTTCCACTTTTTTCTTTGGGTTTAAACAATTATCGCAATTTCCACAATTATCCTGTTCATAAGTCTCTCCAAAATAATGCAATAAGAGTTTGCGGCGGCATACCGACGATTCGGCATAGGCAGCTGTTTCCTGAAGCAACTGTCGGCCTATGTCCTGCTCGGCAACTGGCTTGCCTTCCATAAACTTCTCGAGTTTCTGAAGATCCTTATTTGTGTAGAATGTTATGCACATTCCTTCGCCACCATCTCGGCCGGCGCGTCCGGTTTCCTGATAGTAGCCTTCCAAACTCTTTGGAATGTCGTAGTGTATTACAAAGCGAACGTCCGGTTTGTCGATACCCATTCCGAAGGCGATTGTTGCCACAATGACGTCAATCTTCTCCATGATGAAGTCGTCCTGAGTCTGCGAGCGCGCAACCGAATCCATTCCGGCATGATAGGCCTGAGCGTTTATGTTGTTGGCTCTCAGAATCTCGGCAAGTTCCTCTACCTTCTTTCGGCTTAGGCAGTAGATGATGCCCGACTTTCCCGAATGTTGCTTAATAAACTTTATTATGTCCTTGTCGATGTTCTTAGTCTTCGGTCTTACTTCGTAATAAAGGTTAGGACGGTTGAACGAACTTCTGAACTCCTTGGCATCAACCATTCCGAGGCTTTTCTTTATGTCGCCGCGCACCTTGTCGGTAGCCGTTGCGGTGAGGGCAATAACGGGCGCCTTTCCGATTTTCGTTATCGTAGGACGGATGTTGCGGTACTCTGGTCGGAAATCATGTCCCCACTCCGAGATACAGTGTGCCTCGTCTACGGCATAGAACGAAATCTTTACTGATTTCAGAAAATCGACGTTCTCATCTTTCGTTAACGATTCCGGAGCAACGTACAGAAGTTTTGTTCTTCCTTCAAGGATATCGGTCTTAACCTGCTCTATGGCTGCTCTGTTCAATGACGAGTTTATGAAATGTGCCACGCCATCGACCTCGCACACGTTGCGGATGGCATCGACCTGATTCTTCATAAGCGCAATGAGCGGAGAGATGACAATTGCCACGCCGTCCATCAGCAACGATGGCAACTGGTAGCACAACGACTTTCCTCCACCTGTTGGCATCAGCACAAACGTATCATTACCTGCAAGCAAATTGCGGATAATGGCCTCCTGATCTCCTTTGAACTTATCAAATCCAAAGTAACGTTTAAGCTGGCTTGTCAAATCAATATTTTTCGTCATAAATAGAACTATTACAAGTTTGATGTCGGCTATTCAAAACTAATCGACCTAACAAAGGTATAAACAAGTTTCTTTTCTTGCAATATTTTTTACAAAAAAAAAGAAAAAAAAATAAACAGCCTTTAAAAAGAGGCTGTTTACTAATATATTAGGTTTTGTTCAGCGAATGGCTATTTGCTATGCCTTTAGGCTCTTAGCCTTTGCCATCTGCTTCTCGGCAAAATCCTTTGTCAATACAAACTTATCTTTCTTTGCCGACGGCACCTCGTACATAACGTCGAGCATTATGCTCTCTACGATTGAACGCAGTCCGCGCGCGCCGAGCTTGAACTCAACAGCCTTGTCTACGATGTAGTCGTATGCCTCAGGCTCTACCTCCAGCTTAACGCCGTCCATAGCAAGCAACTGCTCGTACTGGCGGATGATGGAGTTCTTTGGCTCAACCAGAATTCGGCGGAGTGCATCGCGGTCGAGCGGCTCGAGATATGTGAGCAGCGGCAAACGGCCTACGATTTCAGGAATGAGTCCGAACGACTTCAAATCCTGAGGAAGAACGTACTGCAACAGGTTGTCGGTGTCAATCTTCATCATGTTCTGTACCGAATTGAAGCCCACGGTGTGAGTGTTCATGCGCTGTGCAATCTTCTGCTCAATGCCGTCGAACGCGCCACCGCAGATGAAGAGGATATTCTTTGTATCAACCTGAATGTACTTCTGGTCGGGATGCTTACGGCCTCCCTGTGGCGGAACGTTCACAACGCTTCCTTCGAGCAGTTTCAGGAGTCCCTGCTGAACGCCCTCGCCGCTCACATCGCGCGTTATTGAAGGATTGTCGCCCTTGCGCGCAATCTTGTCAATCTCGTCGATGAAGACGATGCCCTGCTGAGCCTCTTCTACATTATAGTCGCAAACCTGAAGAAGGCGCGAAAGAATGCTCTCGATGTCCTCGCCAACATAGCCTGCCTGTGTCAGCACGGTTGCATCGACGATAGTGAACGGAACGTTAAGGAGCTTGGCGATAGAACGGGCAAGCAAGGTCTTTCCTGTACCTGTGCGACCAACCATTATGATGTTGCTCTTCTCAATCTCAACATCCTCTCCGCTTGCCTTCTGACCGATGCGCTTGTAGTGGTTGTAAACGGCAACAGCCAGACTCTTCTTTGCGTTGTCCTGACCGATGACGTACTTGTCGAGATGCTCTTTGATTTCTATCGGCTTCGGAATGTCCTTCCACGAACGGTTCTTTGCCCCTGCTGCCGAGCTGGATTTCAGACTCTCCTTAACCAGTTCGGATGCACGCTCTGCACATTCGTCGCAAATCCATCCGTTCAAACCGGTTATGAGCAGTCTTACCTCGCTCTCGTCTCTTCCGCAGAAACTGCAAGTATTTCTATGTCTGCCTGCCATTTTATTCCTTCATTCTTTTCATTACAGTATCAATCATGCCATACTCCTTTGCTTCCTCAGCAATCATCCAGTAGTCGCGGTCGGAGTCAGCCCAAACCTTCTCGTAAGGTGTGTGCGAATGTTCGGCGATGATGGTATAGAGTTCCTTCTTCAGCTTCTGAATCTCGCGAGCGGTAATCTCGATATCGCTTGCCTGACCCTGCGCGCCACCCATCGGCTGGTGAATCATTAC
>JBGUGY010000145.1:0-3065 GCA_045111775.1 Bacteroidaceae bacterium
ATCGAAGCTCTGTTCTTCTTTGCAGAACCTTCGCTGCTGCCATAGAAGCGATTATTTCCGTAATCCTTCCATGCCGCACGCATCTCGCCATATCCGCCAATGCGATATTTCGAATATCCGTCTTTATTCTCTTCATTTTCCTGAGCATACACTGGCATTGCAGTAAGAACCGCAGCCACGCCGAACACTCCCAAGAATTTCTTTATACTCTCCATAATTCAACTTGATTTTTCGAGTGCAAAAATAGGATGCTAAAGAACATAAAACAATCACTAAAATTAGTGAAACAGATTTTAGCTGTCACTAATTTTAGTGATTTTCGTCAGATTATCGTGTACGATACCAATATACATTAGATAAAGGTTATAAATAATGCAAACAAAATTTTTTGAATATACGAAAATTTATATTATTTTTGCCGAAGATTACGTTTTGGTTAAATAAACACAAAAATATAATAATGAATCTATACGTTCGTTTTTTTGATCAGGAAGTCGTAGTGCCTAATGTAGAGGCTGCACTCGAATTTCTTGAAAGCATACCTGAAGTAAGCTTAAAGAATGTGCAGAAAAAGCAACTTATCGACTTTGTTGAAGGTCCTAAAAGTTATCCTTGCAGAATAAAGTTAAAAGGTCAAGTATATTTTCTTGTCATAAAGACAGAAGTCTCAACGCTCGAGGAATTCAAGAAGAATGCAAATTCAAACTCAAGCGCATCTAACGCTCCAAAAGCGATGGCTCCGATTCCCGACGGCGACACTTCGGTTAACCTTAGTGCATCGGATTTCCCTTACAGCGACCTCATCTCTACCGGTCCGAAACTTATTCCGAGCCGCGTAGACATTCTGATGGAAGAGAATCCGGGCTGGTACGAGTGCAAACTGATATTCAAGCGCGCCATTCCAAAGACAGACTACTCGCCTTTCAGATATGAGGACACTCAGTTCGTTGTTCAGCTAAAAGGCAAGAGCGGATTCGACTGCTACAGCCAGATGATTAACCATCTGAAGAACCGTCAGGACATCGATGCACGCAGCCAGTACCCATCAATGAAGGGAAACAACTTCTCGTTCAAGTTCCTTGGCGAACATGCCGTTGAATACTAAAGACACTACTCACAATACATAAAAAATCCCCGAGGATTACTTTTCCTTGGGGATTTTATATTTTTTTGTATTTATGCGTTCTATCAAAAAACAAAACCAATAAAACTTCCTATTACGGCATTAACGTTTTTCTCACATTTTTCACACTTTGTGGTTAAGTTCCATTCAAAAGCCACATCATCTTCGGAATTGAAGAGAGCACAATAGAAATAAAAGGGAAGATAGGTTTCTTTATCCGTATGCATCCTGTCACAGCCAACGACCTTCTCTGGCAAGGTGAAAAGATTTGCCAATTCCTCTGTATCCTTACCGTAACTCTTCATCTTGTACTCAGAGAAGCCCGGCTCTATACAATATACATCATATCCTACAGATGTAGGAATCACAACATATCTATCTCCTCTACTACAACCGTTTAACTCACAAACAAAATAGCGATGACCGCTAAGAATACTGTCAAGTCTATATTCCTTCAATTCCTTCTTTAGCTTCTCACGACAACACTGATATTCATTCTGTAAACGCTTATCAATATCAGTAGCGCTTATTTTTAGCGAGCAAATCAGAAACAAAGCGAATATAGCGACCTTCATATTTAGTAGCTTTAATCCTCAACTTCCTCGCCAAGAATTTTGGCAATAGCATCGCGCATATCGTAAACCATCTTGATGTACGAAGAATAAGTTATGTTGTCGTACCGAGAAGTGACAAGCTCGCGCAGCGACAGATATGTGTACTGCGGATTCATGCTCGAAGAACAGTTGTCAATCTCTATCTCCTGAGGAAATCTGTCCATGTGGCTGTCCATCCATGCCACAAGTTTTTCTATTTCGTCCTTGCTGTATTTCGGCTTATATTCCATATTATATCAGCGATGCTATAATAATTCCGACGAAAGTCATGTTTACGGCGGCAACAACCATCTGCATGTCTGAGTTTCGGTAGCCGTTTCGGTTATACTGGCTCGAAACAAACGACACTCTGCCCATCTTCAGTATGATGTAATGAACGATGCTGTAGCATATCAGTCCGATGATGATGCCTGCCAATGCTCCGCACACAACATCGCCCGGATAATGAACTCCAAGATAGATGCGCGAGAACGAGGTAATCATTGCCCACACAAACATGCTGAACGAAACTCTGAAGTCCTTGAACAACATCGTTATGTATATGGCAACCGCAAATGTGTTGGCGGCGTGGCTCGATATGAAGCCGTACAATCCGCCGCGATAATTATCAACGGTATCTACCATATACATTATCATTGGGTCGTGCGTAGGACGAAAACGCATGAAATACGGTTTGCATAATGTCGATGCAAACTGGTCTGCCAAAAGCACCGACAATGCCAGAAACACAAAGATAACTGAAATATGCTTCATCTTGTTGTTTCTGATAATGGCAATGAGCAGTACCAGCAGCGCAGGAATCCATGCAACCGTGGTAGAGACGTTTGTCATCACACGGTCCCAAAAGATTGAATCGCTTCCGTTCATCGAAAGCAGAAGCTCGACATCATATTGTTTTAGACTCTCGAGCATACGAATCAGATGATTTCAATGGTTGATATTCTTACCCAGCCTTTCTTCCCGTCCTCGAGATGGACTTCCTTCCACTCAATCATCGATGGGTCGTCGATATAAACCTTCGTTCCAGCGTGAATGCTCAACACATCGGCACTATTATCAGATGGCGCACCCTTCAGCGATGTGGCAGGAACAATCACGATGGCAGAACGACGCTTAATCAGGTTGTCTTGCTGACCATAAGCGAAGATATTTGCCACCACAAAAAGTAAGAAGAAGAAAATTCCTGAGAAAAATGCAACCTTTCGGAACAACTGATTTCCGTAGAAGATAAACACCAAAACAAGCAGCAGAGTAAGCGAGAAACTTACAATTGCCGTCGTTGCCCAACCCTTAACACTTGTGCTCAGAATGAGAGCCTTAGTCCAAGT
>JBGUGY010000146.1:0-2091 GCA_045111775.1 Bacteroidaceae bacterium
CGGACCCGCGACCCCAACCTTGGCAAGGTTGTGCTCTACCAACTGAGCTACTTCCGCATTTGCTTTAGTTCTGAAAAGCGATGCAAAGATACGACATTTTTTTTATCCTGCAAATTTTCGGACTTCTTTTTTGCCGATATTTTTCAAAATTCTCGATTTTTGCGGATTTTACCTTTTATATAAAAAAAGCGAGTTCGGGATAAAAAACGCAGTTTTCCTATATCACATTTCTTCGGGATGCCTTCGGGATTCGTTCGGGATTTCTGCTTTTAGAATGAGTACAATCAACGAGTTGAACTCCGAATTCAAGTATAAATAAAGTGCAGAAACTTCGGATGAGTTTCTGCACTTTCTGCTTTATTTTCCGAATTCTTCGAGAACATACTTGCCCGGAGAATAATTCTTCAAGACCCAAAGAATATAGTCGGACGAGACAACGATGTTTCGGAGAGTGTGAGGATTTGAGTAATAAATGCTCGACGCGCTGCTGGCGGTGCGGTCGAAATTCAGTCCTATCAACTCGCCTTTCGCGTTTACCACGGCACTTCCGCTGTTGCCCGACGATGTTTCGGCATTTGTGGTGAAACATGCCACAGGGAGCGATTCTTTGCCATTTTCGAGAAGCCGGCGGAACTTATCTGAGACCTTATAATTCTTATTATCAGCCATCTCATCTATGCGAGCCAACATTCCGCCAAGACGAGTCATATCCTTTACCTTGCCCGGAGAAAGGCGCAGAGTGTGGTTGGCATCGTATTCCGTCATCGCACCTTCGTTCATCTGGCAGAAAGCCTGCATAAACGTGTTGTAAAGCCTTGTGTTGCTTCGGCGCAGAGGTGCTTCCTCCTTCATCTGCTTTCTTACCCTGATGGTGTAGAGGTCGATGCACAAGCGATAAAGCGGGTCGGAAACGAGCGGCTGAAGCCCTTTGTCAATCGAGTTGCGTAGAACGCTATCGAGGCGCGCCCTGTCGGCAAGAATACTGTTATTGAAGAGAGTATCGACATCGACCTTTCCGTGCAGGATTTTTGGCAGATAAGCCTTCGGAACAGCCTTCTTGTATATCGGCAGAAGCAAGGCGAACATTTTGCGGTCTTCGTCGCGGTCGACCATCGAGAAATACTCGTTTATGTTTCGCTGAAGACTCTCTATCTCCTCTTGCATCTGCTCGTTGCGTGTTGCGCGTTTTGAACGCTCCATCGCCACAAGTTTCTCGAACTTTCCGGCAAACGGAATGATGGTAGGACCGCCGGCAACGAACTGAGTGAAAGCCTCGTTCATGTGGTTGTAGAGCGTGAGGCGCGAGTAGACGCTGTCCAAGTCGTGCACAAGATTTGCGCCATACAAAGCCTTGCGCTCAGGCGTTTCGTTTATCCATTCCTGAAGTCTCTGCTCTTGGCGACGCTTTATTTCGACCACGTTGTTGTTGCGCACACCGTCAATCTCGCCTCGCGAACGCAGATAGATATTCATAAGCTTGTTTATGCGCACATCGTAGCCAGACTTCTTCTCGGCTGGAGCGGCATCGCGGCACTCGGCAAGCAAGCCCATCTTCGCCTTCAAGAAACTAACTCTCAATCGCGTATCGTTGTTTACAATCTTGTCTACCGCCGTGGCTGGAATGTGCTTTCGCGTCTGCGCCGGATATCCCATGACCATTGCAAAATCACCCTTCTTCACTTCGTTCTTCGCCACCTTCAGCCACGATTCGGGATGATAAGGCACGTTTCTTTCGGAATATGCCACCGGATTATTCTTCTTTGAGGCATAGACGCGCAGAAGGGCAAAATCGCACGAATAGCGCGGCCATTGCCAGTTGTCGGTATCACCGCCAAACATACCAAGCCACATAGGAGGGCATGCCACGATGCGGATATCCTTGAATGTGCGGTATCTGACCATGATGTATTGCTTGCCGCCCATCATGCTGTAAATCTTTCGGTTGATGCCGTAAGACTCTTTCACGCCGGTCATCATCTCGCGCGCACGGCGGTCAATCTCAGCTTCGCGAAGCTTTATGTCTGCAATAGAATCGGTGCCAGATTTCAGTCTGTCCGTCACATCCTCGCACGATAACATCTGATGTACTTC
>JBGUGY010000147.1:0-2525 GCA_045111775.1 Bacteroidaceae bacterium
TGTAGTCCACAGCCTCGAACGCGCCGGCATAGTCGTCTACCACCACGCGGCTTGTCTTCAGTTCGGTGCAGATGCGGTCGTAGAACACAATCGGAACCTTTATGTTTAGCAGTTCCTGAAAATGGTCGTACTGCTTGGTGTCCTTTGCCAGCGAGACGATGACTCCGCACACGCGCGCCGCGTTGAAGCGTTGCATAATCTCCTTCTCGTTCTCGTAGGTCTCGTCGCTCTGCGCCACCATTATAGAGTAGCCCTGATGACTTGCCGTTGTCTCGATGCCCGACAGCACGCACGAAAAGAAATAATGTACGAATTTAGGAATTATCACGCCAATGGTCTTGGTGCGCTCAACCCGGCAGTTGCGCAGACTCGTTGCCAGCATGTTGGGCTGGTAGTGGTGCGCGGCGGCATAGTCGCAGATGTTTTTCTTCAGTTCCTCGCTCACCTCGTTAGAGTTGTGCAGAGCCCTCGAAACCGTAGACACGGCAACGCCGAATTCCTTGGCTATGTCTTTTATTGTTATTCTTGTCTGCTTCATGGGATTATCGATTATGATGCAAATATAGTTAATTTTTATATAATAGAAAATATACCTATTATATAGCCAAATTTAATGTATGAAAACGATTGCGTAGACGAAATATATTAAAAAATGTTAAAATTGTGTTATTGTATTTTTTTGTATACTATTTTTGATGCGTAAAATATAACCGTGCATGCTTTCCGCAAAAAAGATGCATGCTAATACCAAGGGAATATAAATAGTTAACTTAAATTAAACAATTTCATGAAGCAAGTGAGTTTTAGCATCTTCAGAAAGGTGCTGTCCCTAATCTTAGGGCTTTTCTTGTCAGTGAGTGCCTTTGCACAGATAACTGTGAAAGGACAGGTCAAGGATTCGCAGGGCGATGGCATTATCGGTGCCAACGTTTCTGAAGTGGGTACTACCAACGGTACTATAACTGATTTCGACGGAAACTTCGTTCTTAACTGTAAGAAGGGAGCGCACCTGACAATCTCGTTCGTAGGATATGTTTCGCAGACACTTCAGGCTACAAACAACATGGTTGTGGTTCTGCAGGAAGATGCGAAGTCGTTGCAAGACGTGGTGGTAATCGGTTACGGTGTTGCAAAGAAGAACGACCTCACCGGTTCGGTTACAGCCTTGAAGCCAGATGCGCTTAACAAAGGTCTCACAACCAATCCGCAGGACATGCTGCAAGGTAAGATTGCCGGTGTTAACGTAACATCAAAGGGCGGTGCTCCGGGCGAGGGCGCAACAATCAGAATCCGTGGAGGTGCTTCGCTTAACGCATCTAACGACCCTCTTATCGTTATCGATGGTCTTGCCCTCGACAATCAGGGCGTGAAAGGTTTGGCTAACCCTCTTTCTATGGTCAATCCAGCTGATATCGAATCATTTACCGTACTGAAGGATGCTTCTGCAACAGCCATCTACGGTTCGCGTGGTTCAAACGGTGTCATCATCATCACTACAAAGAAGGGTAGAAAGGCTTCTGCTCCACAGATTACATATAATGGTAACGTTTCGCTCAGCACACGCAGCGGCGAGGTTGACGTGATGGATGCAAACGAGTATCGCGCATTCATAAAGAGCTATTACGGAGCCGATTCTGACGCTTACAAGCTTCTTGGAAATGCAAATACCGACTGGCAGGACGAGATTTATCAGACTGCCGTAAGTCACGACCACAACCTTACTGTTGCGGGAGGCTTGAAGAACGTGCCTTATCGCGTGTCATTGGGCTACACCGACCAGCAGGGTATCCTGAAGACTTCTGATTTCAAGCGTTATACAGCCAGCTTGAGTCTCTCTCCATCTCTGTTCGACAATCATCTTACTGCAAACTTCAACGGTAAGTTCATGAAGGCAGATACCGACTATGCAAACACCGATGCCATCGGTGCAGCAGTACGCATGGACCCAACTCAGCCAATTACGAGCAGCGACCCTAAGTATAAGAACTTTGCTGGCTACTTCCAGTGGCTCGACAACGGTTCGGCTCTTAACGACCCTAACTGGGTGAATACAGCAAACAGCAAGTCTGTTGGTAACCCTGTTTCATTGCTGAACCTTTACGACAAGTATTCTAAGTCATACGCTTACATCGGTAGCCTCGACTTGGACTATAAGGTTCACGGCTTCGAAGATTTGAGACTCCATGCCGGTGCATCTGGCAACCGTTCAAACGGTAAGGAGACAACAAGTATTCCTATCAGCAGTTATTCAAACACATACTACGGCTGGGACGGATACGAGAAGGAAAACAAGTACAGCTACACATTTACAGGATGGATGCAGTACTACAAGGACTTTAACGATGCTAACCACTTGGATGTGATGGCTGGTTACGAGTACTCAAGAACAAAATACTGGGGCGACAAGTACGGCTGCGGATACTATCAGAAGACAAACAACGACGAGAGTCTCCGCGGAAAGGCAACAAACATCAACGCTAAGCCTTGGGCAAGCGAGAACCGCCTCCAGAGTTTCTACGGTCGTT
>JBGUGY010000148.1:0-4257 GCA_045111775.1 Bacteroidaceae bacterium
GAAATCAGAAATAACCTGATTAAGAGTCTGCTCTTCTGTTGCACGCTCGTAATACTTCTTCACATCGCCATTTGCTGGTTCAGTTTCGAGAGCTACTCCGCCGTATTGCGCAAACAGACGGTAGTAGTTATATCCGCGAAGGAAGTGAGCCTCGCCCTTTACCTTGTTGCGAGAATCCTCGCTCGAAATCTTGTCGGCACGACTAAGGATAAGATTTGCTGTTGAGATTCCGTAATACATCTGGTCCCACAACGCCGACACGGCAGGACAGTTTTTGTTAGCCGCACCAAGCGCAGGAGTCAAATCCTGAGGATTAAGACGATTATCGTATGTGTTCCAACATTCCGAAGTCAAATCGGCACCGTTGGTAAACTCATCGCAGCCGTAGAGGTTGATACCGTATGCCCACTCATATCCGAAATGCCAGCGGATATTGCCATAAAGACCGGCAGCCATCTGAAGTGCTCCTGCCTCGTCTTCGAGCAGAACATCGGTGTACTTGTGGCCGGCATCTTCCTTTAGGAAATCGTCGCTACATGATGTAGTTCCAAGCAGCGAGAGCATACATAAAGCTCCGCCAACTATCTTGTTATTTATATATTTCATATTCTGAATATTCTATTTAAGTTATTACACGACCGTTTATTAGAAATCAATCTGCATACCCAAAGTGAAGCCGCGATTGAAGTAGGTCTTCTCTGTATCAAGATCCATAAAGTCTACTGATGAATAGAGCATTCCAAGGTTACGACCCTGAATATAGAACTTGAGGTTGCTGATGCCAAGATTCTTCAGCAGATTCTTATCCAAAGTATAGCCAAGTGACAGATTGCGAACCTTGATGAAAGAAGCATCCTTGAAACCGAGCAAACCTGAATATGGGTCACCACCAGACTGGCTGTAGATTGGCTTCTGCCACTCAGCACCAGTATTATCTGGAGTCCAGTAGCTTATCTCACGCTGCTGGTACATACCAAGCTGACCTTCGCCGCCAGTGCTAATCATATACTTGAAACGGCCCTGCAACTCCAAAGTAAATTCGAATCCCTTCCATGAAAGAGAGTTTGACCATCCTGCTGTGAGACGTGGATTCTTGTTGCCAAGAACAACACGGTCTGAAGAATCAATCTTATAGTCGCCATTCTGGTCTACCGGGCGTACGTTACCGGCTGTAAACTTCTCGCCGTTAGCGTTAAACTTAGCCATCTCCTCGGCATCGCTCTCCTGCCAGATTCCGGCACAAGCATAACCGTAATGAACCGCAATAGACTGTCCGATGAACAAAGATGAAGCAACGTCGTCTTGCTTACCGTTGGCAAGTTCTACGATTTCATCCTTCTGCCAAGCAAAGTTAAGATTTGAGTTCCAAGTAATATCCTTTGTCATTACAGGTATTGTGTTCAGAGTAAACTCGAAACCCTTGTTCTTTGTCTGACCGACGTTTGTCTTCATTGCCGGATAACCCGAAATTGAAGGAATGCTAACATTAAGAATCAAATCATTTGTGCGAGAAGCATAGATATCAATAGTACCACCGATTCGACCCTTCAACACGCTGAAATCAAAGCCCATATTCCACTGTGTAGTCTTCTCCCAACCCAACTGTTTGTTAGGCATCAAGTTTGAACCACTTGAATAGTAAGGCTCGTTTGTAACCAAAATCTGTGAGTTTCCTGCGCTGAAAGGCATCCAGTAAGCACTGATAACACCAAGCGTTCCATAAGGAGAAACTGCAGAGTTACCAGTAACACCTACACCGAGACGCACCTTCAACTGGTCGAGCCAATCGAAATCCTTCATGAACTCTTCCTGTTCCATACGCCAGCCGAGTGCCATAGATGGGAAGAAATCCCACTTGTTGCCCTGAGCAAGCACAGACGCACCATCCCAACGGGCAGAAGCAGTGAGCAAGTAACGCTCCATGAAAGAGTAGTTTACACGAGCCATATAAGATGTCATGGCAGTTTCGTTCAAATCTGAGCCGATGCCAACCTTATATTTAGAGTCTGTTACATCAACAGCACCAAGATTATTCCAGAGGAAAGAAGGAATAGGAATGTTCTCCTCGCTTATTTTGCTTTCCTCTTTGTTTGACTTTGAAGCACTCTGCAACAGAGTAACGCCAACCGTATGCTTACCAAACTCTTTGTTGAAGAGCAACATATTGTCGAGAGTCCAAGCCAACTGGCGACCATCGTCACGGCTTACAGTATTGTTACCACCTGCACGGCTAATAGAACTTGCATCGAGGAAGTTTCCGTTACGATAGTAACGCAACTCAGGACCGAACTGCGTCTTCCACTGCAAGCCACTCAGTTTCTCCCACATCTTGCCAAAATCAAGCTGAGCATAGAAGCTGCCTAAAACGCGATAGTTCTCGCGATTATCGTTCGACTTTGTCCACTCGTCTATGATAGAGTATGTGTTTGTTGTTGAACCGCCTGGCTGAGTGATGAGATTTCCATCTTCATCGTATGGCAAAGTGTAACGAAGAATTGCCTTTGCCGCACCATAGATATCAGTAGGACCTGAACTTGTTCCGTATGCCTTAGAATAACCATACTGCTGTACGCTGTAAGATGCGTTGAAAGAGCCGCCAGCCTTAAACCACTTGTTGCCCTGCACATCGGCAGATGCCGAGAAGTTGTAACGCTCATACTCCTGACCTTTCTGAGTACCCTTGTTCTTCATGTAACCAAAAGATACAAAGCCTGATACATTCTTTGTACCGCCACGAACGCTAAGCGTATGCTCCTGAGTGATACCAGTCTGAGTTACGAAATCAGTCCAGTCGGTATCAGTAACTTTTGAGCCGTCCCAAGTTCCGCTCTCCCATCCTTTCATTACGTTGGCAAGTGCGGTGTTATCGCCCTTGAAGAACTCGCTATCCTGCTCCTTTGTTGGCTGATTGCCCGGAGTGTACTTGCTTGGGCTCTGGTTGTACATTGCCCAACGACGCCATGTGATATAGTCGCTTGCACTCATCGCAGGACTCTTGTCTACGATATTCTCGAAAGTGAAAGAGCCACCATACGTAACCTGAGTCTTGCCTTCCTGACCGCGTTTTGTTGTTACCAGAACAACACCGTTTGCACCACGGCTACCATAGATAGCGGTAGAAGAAGCATCCTTTAGGATATCGATAGACTCGATGTCGCGAGGGTTGATAGACTCTATACCGCCAGCCTGCAATGGCACACCATCTACTACATAGAGAGGATCACGGCTGGCATCGATAGAACGCTGACCACGAATCATGATTTTACCAACCTCGCCTGGACGCTCCTTTGAGGTGATATCAACTCCGGCAGCCTTTCCCTGCAATGCCTGAAAAGCATTTGCAACAGGCTTAGAGTTGAGTTCCTTCTCACCTACACGGGTAAGCGCGCCAGTTACATCGGTCTTGCGCTGCATTCCGTAACCAACAACCACAACCTCGTCGAGAAGCTGTTTGTCCTCTTCAAGAGTTACCTTGATATTGTTTTTTCCGGCAACTGAAATGGTCTGAGTGCGGAATCCGATGTAAGAGATAACAAGATTCGCATTCTTTGCCACGCCCGAAATGTTGAAAGTTCCGTTAAAATCGGTTATAGTACCGTTGCTTGTGCCCTTTACCTGCACGCTTGCACCAATGATAGGGTCGCCCGACTCATCAACGACATTTCCCGTCACTTGCTGTCCCTGTGCCATGGCAAAAGCCGGGCATAGAGCCATCAGGACAAGAATAAGAAAGTTCTGACATCTGCGGCAGAAACCTTTCTTGTCAGCCTTTCCGCTCATGGCAGAACGACTCTTTGGATTCTTTTTTACTTCCATAATAACCTTTAAAATTAAAATTATAGTTAACTAAAATGTTCACTTTATGTTCACGCTTCTTTTTAGAAACATTTGGTTTTAGTATTCTGTTAAGTCTCTCGAAACAATCCATGGTAATAGATTTCGTCGACTTGATTGCGACAAAAGTAGAAAGATTTATCAAGAACATGCCGACATATTTCTGCCATTTAGGATGCACTTTTTCGGCAGAACAAGGCAAAAACATAGAATTTCAACGTAAAAAACACAATAATTCAGCAATCGGCATACACTTAAGCGTCAATATATCCGAAAAGCGCAGGCACAGCATTGACTGCTTGCTCTTTTTTGTATATTTGCACAAAATATACGACACATTATTAAAATAACAATCGAACATAACGCGGCGGAAAGCCCATTGAAGATTGTCATGAGAAAGAAAATCATTCTAATAACAACATT
>JBGUGY010000149.1:0-4081 GCA_045111775.1 Bacteroidaceae bacterium
CAGAAAGGCAAGACTTTAAGCAAGGCAGAACTGCTTCAGGACTACGATTATTTTTTCGGCAAGTTCAAAGAAATTCACCCTAATCCATACGATGCGTTTGGCGGAAAAACTGAGTTTAGTAAAGTCGTTGGACAACTGAGAGAAAAGCTGGCGGCAGAAGATTCGCTGACGCTTAACAATATGCAGTTCGAGGTTACTAAACTGCTTTCGGTCCTTCACGACGGACACACAAACATGGGCTATCCGGAGATGCCAAAGAAGGCGGCAAGCGCTTGGATTCCGCTAAACCTGAAGGTTATCCGCGACGGATTCGTGGTAGACGGCTGGCTTCCGCAATTCGCGTTTCTGAAAGGCGCAAGGCTGCAAGAGATTGAGGGCACTCCGCTTGAAACGCTTCTTGACAGGCTCGACAAGATTCACGTTACAGAAAACCGCTACGGACTGATGGGCAAGGCGCAGAACTCGCTGTGCCACAACAACAGCATACGACAGATTTTCCCGGGTTTCGTTCGGGATTCGCTCGGGATGAGGTTCAGACTACCCAACGGCGGCGACACTCTTGTCTATGTGCCCTTCTACCCCAACGGCGATGTGTGGAAGAAGTTCGTAAAATCGCCGCAAGACAGCCGTTTTCCGAAGAAGAACTTCGAATTTCGATTTGCCGACGACAAGAGGCAGACGATGGTTATGTGCATCAACTCAATAACAAGTGCCGACATTCCCAACTACAAGGATTCGGAAGTAATTGTGGCAGAGGCTTTTGACAAGATGCTGCGCCAGATGAAGGTGGCAAAGAGCAAACGCCTCATCATAGACCTTCGCGGCAACGGCGGTGGCTGGACGATGATTATGTATGCCGCCCTATACCAGCTCTACGGCGAGCGTTTCTTGAAAACCGACATGGGCATGAACTTCTCGGTAAAGATTTCGGAAGAATATCTGAAGAAGAACAACACGACCATCGAGCAGTTTAACAAGGCAAACGGAACGTCGCTCAGCATTGGCGACTTCTTCGACGAGCCGACAGGAATTGACAACATGGACAATTTTATGTGCGCCAACAAGAATATCCTAAAGGAGCTGAAAGGCAAGCCTGTATACACGCCGAAGGAGATTTTCGTGGTGACAGACCAATGGACTTTCAGCGCGGCATTTCACCTTGCCTTTATGATGCACAAGATGGGCGCAAAGATTGTGGGCGTGCCATCGGGACAAGCACCAAACACATATATGGAATGTACGCTGTTCAGTCTGCCAAACTCGGGGCAGCAATGTTCGGTTTCAAACTCAATTCAGCGATGCTATCCCGACGGCGACAAACGGGCTCGGGTATTTACTCCCGACATCGAACTTTCGTACGACGACTATCGCAAGTTCGACTTCAACAGAGATGCCGAGCTGCTTTATCTGCTGAAAAAATAGTCAGCTCATCACAAAAAAGTGCAGAATATCCCAGATTCTTGGATATTGCCTCACGGCATCGTACTTTTGCAAAAAGTTCTGAAAATAAGGCTTTATGAAAAAATCAATTCTAACTCTTATTGCATTTGCCTTTACATTATTAACAGCATCGGCAGATATCACGAATAAGCAGCACGGCAACATAAAGATTGTGGCAGAGACTCGCCCCGAAATCAACTACGTTACTCATCTCTACACTCTTGCCGAGTTGGGATTCAAGGACGAGGAATATTCGGCAAAATATATCGGCACGGTTGCAAAAGCCGACCTCGACACGCTCAGAAAATACAACAGCCTGCTGTCCTTCGGTCGTGGCGAGGGCGGTATGTTTGCCGGAATGTTCTTCTTTGCGGTTGGAGGCGAGACGTTTGCCGACTCGAAAGCCCTTCAGGACATGATAGACAGATACCGCAAGATGGCAGAAGAGCAGATTCCGGGACAGGACATGACTATCCCAAACGCTATTGCAAAGGTTTTTATCGATAACTACGACCGCTATCTGAAGGAAGTTTATCCGCAGGCAAAAAAGGACATGGAAGAGCGGCAGAATCAGCTTAACAAACTGCTTCAGAAAAACTCGTTCGTTAAGGATTGGGAAGCCGCAACGGGCTACAAATGGAAATACGGCGACTATCATTGGCTGCTTTTCCGCGCCGGGAAAAAAGGTCCGTCGTACAACAATCTGAACGAGAACACAAACTCGGTCTACTATAATCAGTCGCTCAACTATCAGCTGGCTATGTTCAGCCACGAATTTGGCATCTTTCTGATGCAGGAAAGCATCGACCCTATCATGAAGGAGATGAAGGAATACACGGGTAAGCTCAATACAACGAACGACTTAACCTACGTTCCGTGGAACGCGTTCGAGAGTCTTGCGTGCTGGTTCAACAAAAAGATTGCAGGCAAGGAGACGGAAGACTTCAAATCGTTTGGCGAGGCGGACGTGCAGACATTCAGTAAGATATACGACGAACTTTCTGCCAAAGGAATAAAGAATCCGGCGGAACTCTACCGAAAGGGAATAATGAAATATCTGGAATTAAACGATTCTGAAAAATGAGAAATCCGTGGGAAGAAATAAGTCTCGACGACTACGAGAATCACATGAGCCTCGACTCGGTGAACCAGTTGCAGACTATGAATGCCATAATGAAGGCTCAGTTTGAGGATTTTCAGGCAGAAACGGCGATGATTCTCGGAATTGCCGGCGGAAACGGTCTCGAACACATCAGAACGGATAAATACAAGGCAGTTTACGGAATTGACATAAACGAGGGCTATCTCGAAAAGATTCGCGAACGCTACCCTATGCTCGGAAACGTGCTAAGGCTGATGTGCCTCGACCTTACTCGCGAAGCCGAAAGACTTCCCAAAGCCGAACTCATAGTTGCCAATCTGCTTGTAGAATATATTGGCTATAAGGCTTTTACCGAGGCTGTCACTCAGGTTGGCGCGAAATATGTGTCGTGCGTAATTCAGGTAAACGGCGAGGCGGAAAACTGGGTCTCAGAATCGCCCTATCTGCACGCGTTCGACAGGCTCGACGAAATTCATCATCAGATGGAAGAAACCGAACTTGAAGGCGAGATGAACAAAATCGGCTACGTCTGCATATCCAAATCGGCAAGCAGTCTTCCAAACGGCAAGAAACTACTGCGAATAGACTTCGCAAAATCAACTAAAAAATCAACAAAAAATGAACAAACTATTTTTCTACTCGCTCCTGCTGAGCATCACTCTTTTTAGTTGCACAAAAGCCGAGAGGCTGAGCGACGTAAAATCAGAATTTACAACAATAGACGACAGCATAAAGATTCATTACAAGGCATGGAACTGCGACAAAAACAGTCATTCGAAGCATACAATATGCTTTGTTCACGGCTTCGGATGCGACCTTTACACTTGGGAGAAGCAGTTCGAGGCTCTGCGCAATGAGCCAGACCTGCAACTCGTCTTCATAGACCTTCCGGGCTATGGCGAGAGCAGCAAGCCGCACGTTGAATACACGCTCAGTTTCTTTGCCAAAGCCGTCGGCAAGGTTCTCGACGACAACGGAATTGAATCTGTAACACTCGTAGGTCACAGTCTTGGCACACCCGTTTGCAGACAAGTATTTCTGGAAGGCGGCAGAGACGGCAGACTTGTTGATATAGACGGCGTTTACTGCTTCTACGACGGAACGGAGACAAATGAATATGTAGAGGCTGTAAACCAGTTTGGACATGCCTTCGACGGGGCCGACTGCGGAAAGGTTATCGAGGGCTTCGTGACATCGCTTGCCGGCAAGAATACGCCGAAAGAGGTTAACGACTATGCCTTGAACACAATGCCAAAAACGCCTCAGTATGTGGCATCGAGCACCATGCGCAATCTGGTAGAGCGCAAATGGTGGAACCAGAATCCGCTGGAGATAAAGACGATGGTCATCTGCACACAGAACAGCGGTCTCGCCCCCGACAACAAGGCTAAGATGCAGAAACTCTACCCTGTTCTCGACTATACTGAGCTGACCGACTGCGGGCACTTCATACACATGGAGCAGGCCGAGATGTTTAACAGCAAACTCAAGGAATTCACAAAATAAAAAACGAACAAAAAATGTGCACAAGCATAGTAG
>JBGUGY010000150.1:0-4312 GCA_045111775.1 Bacteroidaceae bacterium
ACCTTACCTCAATGACTAACGATTTCAAAGACCGTTGGTCATTGCCGGGTGATGAGAATTATACAAACGTTCCTGTTTTGTTGAGTGCACGTCAGTACAACGAAAATAAGCATTACCAGTATGCTTATAATTCATACAACTATTGCGACCAGCGCATTGCAAAGGGCGATTTTGTAAGAATGAAGGAGGTTTCACTCTCTTACGATTTCCCTAAGTCTTGGCTCGAAAGCGTAAAGATTAACAATCTTTCACTCAAGTTGCAGGCTACCAACTTGTTCCTTATCTACAGCGACTCTAAGCTGAAGGGTCAGGATCCAGAGTTCTTCAACTCAGGTGGTGTTGCTGCGCCAGTGCCAAAGCAGTTCACATTTACAGTTCGTGTAGGTTTGTAATTATTTAAAAGAGAATTAAGATGAAAAAAATATATTATTTCGTAGGTATCGTTGTTTCTTCGTTGGCACTCGCTTCTTGCGACGGCTATCTCGACAAAACACCAGATAACCGTATTGATGTAGATACACAGAAAGAAATAACAGGGTTGCTCGTTTCTGCTTATCCAAGCAAGAACTATCAGATGATGGCTGAGTTTGCCAGCGACAATGTAGATGACAATGGCTCTAAGTATTCTGCATACAACAGATTTCATACAGAGGCTTGGGAATGGCGCGATGTAAAGGAGAGTGATGATGACGGCGAGCAGGATTTCTGGGATGCAAGCTATTCTGCCATCGCACACGCAAACCTTGCTCTTGAATCAATCGACAAGTTGGGCAATCCTACAGAATTGAATCCGCAGCGTGGCGAGGCTCTTCTTTGCCGTGCTTACAATCACTTTATGCTTAGCTATATTTTCTGTAATGCTTGGACAGAGGCTGGCAAGGACAAGGATCTTGGTATTCCTTATATGAAGGAAACAGAAAAAACAGTTTCTCCTTCATATACTCGTGGAACTATCGGTTCTGTTTACGAGGAGATAGAAAAGGATATCGAGGCTGGTCTTCCTCTTATCAGCGATGATGCTTACTCTGTGCCAAAGTATCACTTCAACAAAAGAGCAGCATACGCTTTTGCCGCACGTTTCTACTTGTACTATGGTAAGTACGACAGAGCTATTGAGTGTGCAAATCAGGTTCTCGGTTCTAATCCGGCATCTGTGCTTCGCGACTGGCAGGCTTACGGAAAGCTTTCAACCAACTACGAGGTTCAGCCAAACGAGTATTGCAATGCCGACAATAAAGCAAACCTTCTTCTGTTTGTTCCATATTCAGGATGGGGAGCTTGGGGCGGTCCTTATAGCGCAAATAAAAAGTATACACACAATGCAACACTTGCGTCTACCGAGACATGTTCTTCAACTGGTGTTTGGGGAAAAGGTTCGTCTGTGATTTATCACAAGCCGTTCTCAAATCCGCAGATTGTAAAGGTAATAATGCGTAAGGTTGGTTATTATTTCGAATATACTGATGTTGCAGCAGGTATTGGTTACTACCGAACAATTGTAAATGCTTTCAATACTGATGCAACCCTTCTCGATCGTGCCGAGGCGTATGCACTGAAGGGCGATTTTGCAAAGGCTATTGCAGATATGCAGGTCTTCGAGAACAATTATACAAGCAGTAAGGTTGTTCTTAGCGAGGATGTCATCAATAATTTCTATGATAAGATAGAATATTATGCTGCTGATAAACCGACAATTAAGAAGGCACTTAACCCAACTTTCGCTTTGCCTAAGGGTTCTGACAACCTGATTCAGTTCATCCTTTACGCTCGCCGTATTCTTACACTCGACGAGGGCTGGCGTTGGGGCGACATAAAGCGATATGGAATTGAGATTAGACACCGTATTGTTGAGAACAATACCTTTCAGGTGGTTGACTCTCTGATGAAGGATGATCCACGACGTGCTATGCAGCTTCCTGCTGATGTAATAAGTGCAGGATTGGAAGCTAATCCACGAAACAAATAATAAGATTTCAGCATGAAAAGATTTTTATTATATACAATGATAGGTTGCATGAGCCTCGCATCGGTCTCATGTAGCGACGATTCGCTCGACAGCAGAAGTGTCTTTGATACTGCAAGAACAGAGCAGAACGACTTCGACAAATGGATTAAGAAGAACTTTACTGACCCATATAATGTCGATATTGTTTACAAAATGGATGATAACATCAGCGACTACGATTACGACCTTGCACCAGCAGAGTACAGCCAGAGCGTTAAGCTTGCAAAAATCATCAAGCATGTATGGTTTGGCGCATACGACGAGGTTGCAGGTGTAGACTTTACTCGCCAGCTTGTTCCAAGAACAATTCATTTTGTTGGTTCTCCAGCCTATAATACTGATGGTACAATGGTCTTGGGTACAGCCGAGGGTGGTCTTGTCATCACTCTGTACATGGTAAACTATATGGATTATTTCCTTTCAAAGGCAAATTATATGGATAACTTGAACCATTATTACTTCAAGACCATGCATCATGAGTTCGGACATATCCTGCACCAGAAGAAGCCATACGATACAAACTTCCAGAAGATTACCGAAGGAACTTATGTTGGTGGTGACTGGTATCAGTATAGCGAAAAAACAGCTCATCAGCTGGGTTATATTTCGCCATACTCTCGCAACGAGGTGAACGACGACTTTGTTGAACTTATCGCAAACTACGTTACTCACGATCAGGAATGGTGGGACGCTGCTGTTGAAGATGGAAATTCTACAGATAAGGATGGCACAACTCATAACGGTGGCAATCTTCTCGAAGAAAAACTTGCTATCGTAAAGACATACTGCCGCAACAGCTGGGGCTTCGAACTTGACGAACTCCGCGATGCTGTACAGCGTCGTAGCAAGGAACTTTCAACAATGGATTTGACAACCCTTAATTAAGCACAGGTTTTATGAAAAAAATATATTTGTTTTTAATGGTTGCGGTGCTCGCCCTCGCACAGACATCGTGTTCGAGCGACGACAGAGTTTTCGACGACTCTTCTGCAAACCGTATGGAAAATGCTCTGAACGAGTACAGAGAGCTTCTTGTCTCAGCAGAGAACGGCTGGAAACTCGAAATGTATTCTGGCAAAAACAAAGAGTATGGTGGTGCCAATCTTTTTCTTAACTTCAAGAAAGATGGTACTGTCTCTATTGTGTCGGATTATTCTGCAGGAGTAAAGGCTGGTACTACTCTGACATCTAATTATGAGTTGCTTAAGACTCAAGGACCTATATTGTCGTTCTCAACTTATAATGATATTTTGCATTATTGGTCTGAACCATCTAGCTCGGATGTTGACGGACTCGAAGGTGATTACGAGTTTATTGTTGTAAGTGCTTCTGACAAAGAATTTGTTCTTAAGGGCAAAAAGCGTGGAGTTACTCTTCACATGTATGCTGTTGACAAGAACTACGACGTCAAGAGTGCTTTGACTAAGATGATTGCCGTAAGAAACTCATGTAGCAAGATGAAGCTGTTTGAGGTCATTTATGAAAATAAAACACTTGGTGTAGGAAAGTTTGCAGGTGGTTATTTTCAGATCGACGATTTTAAGTCACTGTACTTTGCTACTGAAACAGGAATACGTTTGGCAAATCCAGTAACTATTGGTTCTGCACAGATAAGTGAATTTGAATATGATTCAAAGAATGGCATTCTCATAGCAAAGGATGCAAATGTGAATATCAAGCCTGTAGATACAAAGGTTCCTCTTTCTACGTTCTTGAACGGAACATGGTATTTTATGTTTGACGATGCTGAAGGTGAAGAATATGTTATGCCAGTTAAGTTCATTGAGAGTGACGGTCAGCTTTATATGTATAATGAGGAGAACAAGTTTGAATTGAAGGTTTCTTATGATGCCTCAACGGGTTCTGTTGTAGTGCAACCACAGGTTTTGAGTATGGATGAATCGGGTAATTATGTATGGATGTTAACATCTAATGGCTCTTCAATTTATGTAAATACATCATACGGATTGCAGTCGTCAATGGTTAATATTACCGATGATTATTATATCTTCTCTTTTGACTCTTATGGTACAGAAGGACTTTATAATACATTCGTTTTGTATTCATTCAAATCTGGAAAAGCACCAGAAGTAAGTGGTGCTGTTGAGTATAAAGATCAGTGGAGTAATTTTGCTCTCGTGTTAGTAAAGTAAAATGATTGTGACAATGAAGAAATATATATTAGCAATGTTGCTTGGATGCCTCTTTTTGGCATCCTGCAACGAAACTGATTGCAGTTATCTCAACGAGTTCAAACTTGTTGAGTCTACTACAAACTATTCGGCTAAGGCATGCAGCGGCTATATT
>JBGUGY010000151.1:0-4883 GCA_045111775.1 Bacteroidaceae bacterium
TAGTATCATGAAGAAAACAATTATTATTGAAATTGCAGTATTACTCGCCATTGTAATTACATGCGTAGTTCTATTGAAAAATAAGAATGAAGGTAATGAAAATACAGTTCCGCCGGAATTGGCGAATGTCGAAAAGGTTGAAAATGGAATAGGACCAGCTATGTATGGCGCATGGCGACTTCTAAGTGTAAGAGACTCTTTGGGAAACGATGAGTCTTTCGACATTACTGGCAAAATTAGGTTGCATATATCCTCAACCGCTGTAGTTATAAAATCCTATTACGAAAAATCAGAATACAAAGAACTGTCGTCTAAATATAGTCTTTTAAAAGAAGACTCTTTAGATATAGATGCTTTTGAATCTTATACAAACGGCAAGGTCTTGTTACTGAAATATAAGAATGAAGTATATTGCCTATCAAAAGATTTTGGATTGAATTGATAATCAGCAAGAAACTTTCTATTTTACCTCCAGACGGTAGGTTTTGTTGCGGTCAGAAACAATCCTGATGTCCGAATTTTGCTCTACGGCTGGTCTCAGTCTTCGCACAAGAGTGTAGAGCGTCTCGCTTGCGTCGGGCTTTTTAGGCCAGAGGGCATCGCATATTTCGGCTTTTGTCAGCGAGTGGCTTGGCGAGTTGAAGAACATCTCCATAAGCCTCTGCTGCATCGGCGTTAGCTGAATCTGAGTGCCGTCGGCGGTTACAAATCGTCCTTCGGCATTGTCGAAATGCAATCCTCCAAAACTGCCTTCCGTCGCACTAGAAGGTCGGATACCGCGCTTGTGCCATGCGTACAAAGCCCACAGCATCGTTGCAATCCACATAGCCAAAGCTGGCTTCTGGTTCGAAAGTCCGAAGATGGTGGCTTCCGAACATCTGGCGTAAGCCCTGAACTCGCGCGAGCGCGTATCAACGGCGATGGTTGCCTTTCCGCGTAACTCGGCAATCTGCAAGTGGCGGTTAAAGGTGCGTATTGTATCTTGACTTATGATGTTGCTTTTCTGCTCGCGCATGGTCATGGCAAGTGCTCTGTCCATCTCGCGGTTTACCATCTGGCTTGCCGATTTGTAACTGCCAATGCTGGCAATGCACGACGAGACGATGAGTGTAAACAACACAATTACAACGTGTTTTTGTTTCATTTCTATAGTAGGTTAAGTTCTTCCGAATCTGCTCGCAAAGATAACGATTTTGAAAACATCCGCCCCACAATGTAATCGATTTCTTTGCCCAATTAAAATATTTTTTCGACTTTTGCAATCTGTAATCTAATAATAAAACGAAACAAGATGAAAAAACTACTAATCTTGCTGATTCTCTCAGCATTCAGTCTTACAACCGTCAATGCACAAGAGGCTGACAGCGTTTCTATGTCTAATACCGACCAGTCGGCAGAGTTCCCGGGAGGTAAGAAGGCGATGCTCAATTTCTTTTCAGAAAACATCAAGTATCCGCAAGAGGCTTTGATACAAGATATTCAGGGATGCGTGCGCGTTTCGGTGGATATCGACAAAGACGGTTCGGTAAAGAATGCCGAAGTTGTTGAATCTGTCCATCCCCTGCTCGATGCCGAGGCTGTGCGCGTGGTCAAGGCAATGCCAAAGTGGAAACCCGAAATGATGGATGGCAAACCAATGTCTGTCACTCAGACAATACCAGTAACTTTCAAAATCCCAAATCCAGTTAATTTCGGTGTTAATGAACATACTGTTAATGATTTGGATAGTAAACCCGAATTTCCTGGCGGTATTGAGGCAAGTAAAAAGTATATTGCCGAAAATCTAATATATCCAGAGGAGGCAAAGAGACAAGGCATCTGTGGAAGGGTGCTGGTCGTTACTGGCATTGACCGAGACGGCACGGTAAAAGTTTTGGGCATTGAGAAGTCAGTCCATCCTCTTCTTGACGAGGAGGCAAAGCGTGTAATCAGTTCAATGCCAAAGTGGAAACCAGGAATAAAGGATGGCAAGCCTATGCGACTCAAAACTACAATTCCAGTTAATTTCGGTGTTGCTGAACATTCGATTGATGAATTGGATAGAAAACCTGAATTTCCCGGTGGATTTGATGTCTGCATAAAGTATCTCGCAGTAAATGTCAAATATCCAAAAGAGGCGGCAAAACGTAAAATTCAGGGACGTGTGGTCGTTAGTTTTGTGGTAGGCATAGACGGCTCTATTACTGATGCCAACGTAGTAAAGTCTGTTCACTACCTGCTCGATGAAGAGGCTTTGCGTGTAGTCAAGACAATGCCAAAATGGAATCCCGGAATTCTGGATGGAAAACCTGTACGCGTGAAGTTTTCTCTGCCTATAACTTTCAGACTTCCAGAATCTCCATATTCAAAATAGTTGTTGGAAATCTTCCCCCCCGATTTGTAAATAAAACTCTACGATAATGCAGATATCAGAACGCAAACAAAGCTTGGAGGAACGCGTAAGCGAACTGGAGGCGCAGGTGGCGGAACTTCGTCAGAAGGTGGCATTGCTGAGTGGTGAAGAGCCTGAATCCGTGCCAGATGAGCCTGTCGAGATGCTTGTTGCCGAGGAAGAACCTGTTGTCGAGAATGAACCTGTCATCGACGAGATTAGTCCCGAAGACATCGTTGCCGAACCTGTCGTGGCAGATATCGCTCCTGAAGAGCCCGAACCCGAGGCGGAAAACGTGCAGTTTGAAACAGCCACATTCGAAGTTTACCACGAAGAGCCGAAGACGAAACCCAAGTCATTGGAGTCGAAGATTGGCAAGCTGATTATCCCAGTGGCAGGCTCTGCGCTGATTATCTTTGCGCTGGTCATGTTCGGCAGCTTGATACAACCGTATCTTACCAACATGATGAAGGCTATCCTGATGGCTGTGGGCAGTCTGGCAGTCACAGGCGTTGGCATGTGGAGGATGAAGCCGGGAAGCCGTTACTACGGTCTTTTTGCAGCCTTGGCAGGATGCGGCTCGTCTGGATGCTACATCACCGCGCTGGTATCGCATTTCGTGCTTGGCGTACTGCCCGAATTGGGGTTGATGGCGTGTGTTGTCATCTGGATTGCGGCTATGACGGCTTTCAGTCGGTTTAAGTCGCGTATTTTCTGCTACATCTGTTACGTCGGAATTCTTGTGGCAGCCTACATGACTGTGCAGCGATGGGGCGAATCGCCGGTAGGACTGTGGGTGTATATCGTCAGCGTTACGGCTTTGTTCATTGCCAACGTAACCCGATGCTACAAGCGTGATGCTTGGTTGCTTATCCAGTATCCCCTGATAATGTGCCCAATGTCATATACTTATGGCGGCAACACATTCTCGCTGCTTGTCATCTTCCTTACTACAGCCGCCGTTTTGGCAGGACAGATTGTTTTCTACAGCCGCAAGACCGAGAAGAAGTTTGTTTTCATAGTGCCTACCGTTCTTTCGCTCATTGTGCTTCTGGCGTGTGCCGTAGGGTTCGACAATGTCAGAATACTTGATTATGTTCTGTTCCTTGAATACTTTGGTCGCCCGATATTCAGCAATCATTGGGCATGGAGCATTCTGCTGGGCGGCACGCTTATTGGAATGTGTGTTCTGTATATTAGATGTTTCAGTTTCTCGGGCGATTTAATTGAGCGTTGTCTGATTCTCATCATGGTTGGCTTTACGGCTCTGTATGTCCCTGAACTTAATTACGGAACATTCTACAACGGTTGGTGTAGCACTCATCTTGTTCCTGCCGTGTTGGCTCTGGGTGTTGGCTGCTATTTCAATATAAAGGAATTCAGATATTTAGGCTATGTCTATCTCTTCCTCTACTCGTTGGCGTGTGTTCCTCGCCTCGAGATTCCTTATTCTGAAGGAATTGGACAGAATGGCGCTTTGACGTATAACCTTAAGTGCAGCGTCTTTGTGTACTGGGCGTTGCTGATGGGCTTTGGCGCGTGGATTTGGCGACGCTGTCAGACTATCGAAAAGAGTATCATTCTTGCTTGCTGCGCTTGGGGAATTATTACTCTGACCATTGGCAATTGGGTTGATATGGGATGTTGCTATCTGCTGCTTTGTGCATATAGCTTAGTGCTGATATTCAAGATATTGCCAAAGATGATGCCGGACACTCAATTGTTGAACCGCGAAAACATCATGCTATTGTGCTCATGCCTGTCTGTGGCTGTTCTGTTTGTCAGGTCAGCTTACGACATACATACGGGCTTACTTTCTATGCCGAAGGATTATGGAAGTCCAATCATCGGACTTGCGGCATCGCTCGTGCTCTTTACGCAGGCTAATGCGTTGGCATCGCGCAACATGAGACTGCTCTCTTACGTCCTGTTAGCCATAAATCTGGGTGTAAGTACTGGCGATTCGCTCGGCTTGAATATGATGGTTTGGTGTCTCTATCTTGTTGGACTGGCGTGGTTCATCTATTGGACGGTGCGCCATTATGCGCAGATAGACAAGCTGTGTCTGGCAGCGTTGGTGCTCTTCTTCGTCTGTATGCTCGGTGTTATGAAGGCTCTGAATATTGCAGAATGTTGGGCTTTAAGTGCGCTGTTTGTCATGGGCTGCGGCATATCCCGCTTCTCGCGCAATCCGCATAGTGGAGAAGTCGAGTTACTATCGCACTGCATCTGTAACGGTGTGCACGAAGTGTTACTGCTTATTGGAACATTCTTGCTTTTGTCGTGTCACGAGCCGCTCTTCTTCGGTCGGGCTATTGACGGCACAGAGACTGTCGTAACCGTCTTGCTCGTGGTGCTTGTGCTCATGCTGGCAGTCAGCAACCTAAAGCGGGTAAATGCTTTGATGCGCTACCTGCCGGAATATTGTGTAAGCGTCTACAACGGAGGCAAATTCACTTGGACATTGGTTGTCATCTTGTGGCGATTCTCTGTGGTGTCATATCTCATTTCG
>JBGUGY010000152.1:0-22920 GCA_045111775.1 Bacteroidaceae bacterium
TTATCAGCGGCCTTGCCTACGGAATTGACATCGAGGCGCACAGAAACGCACTCGACAGCGGCCTTGACACAATTGGAGTGCTCGCTCACGGTCTCGACCAGATTTATCCGTCTTCGCATCGCTCCACGGCTATAAAGATGCTCAGCCAAGGCGGACTGGTAACAGAATACATGTCGGGCACGAATGCCGACAAGTTCAACTTTGTAAAAAGAAACCGGATTGTTGCCGGACTGGCAGACGTTACGGTAATCATAGAGAGCAAGAACAAGGGCGGCAGTCTTATCACGGCAGATATTGCCGAGAGCTACAACCGCGACGTCTGCGCCTTTCCCGGAAGGGTTACCGACGAGAATTCGGCTGGTTGCAACCGTTTGATTCAGGAAAACCATGCCAACATGATTACCTGCGCCGACGACTTGGTTAAACTGATGCGATGGAACGCTCGTCCTGCAAAGAAGAAATCGGTTCAGCAAGAATTGTTCATCGAGCTTTCGGAAAACGAGCAGGCCGTTTGCAACGCTCTGAAAGAATGCGACAGCAAACAGATAAATCAGATTGCCGTCGAGACAAATATTCCGGTTCACGAGGTAAGCGTAGTCCTTTTTGAACTCGAGATGAAAGGCGTAACAAAATGTCTTAACGGCGGAAACTACAGGCTTATCAGACTCTGAAAATAGGACTAATTGTTCAGATATTGAACAAATTGTTCTTTCTTCGAAAATAGCGTAAAATCGCGCTTCAAAAATTTTGTTGTCAATATTTTAACCCATATCTTTGCATCAGAAAACAAAACAAAAATCTGAACCAAGAAACTAAAAAATATAAAACAGGTAAAGCGAAGATAGGTTTAAAGATTGTGGTAACAATTAGGTAAGATCTAAGGTAAAAGATTTTGGATAAGAAAGAAGATATAGGTAAACGCAAAAACAAAAGCAACGTTTTATTGGGTAATTCTAAAAAGGGAAAGATTCAGAGTGATGGATATCTTAATTTGTTTAACACTCAATTTGGATTACGAGGTTAAAGACAAAAAGGAGAAGCTGCACAGAGCTTCTCTTTTTGTTTTTATATACCACTCCCACACGCTAGTTCGGCACAAACAATTCTGAAACAATATACAAAATAACGAATTATCATACAGAAAAACCGCAAAAAAACGACTTTCAAGGTACATCCTAGCAAGAAGGTAGCAAGACAGTAGCAAGATGGTAGCAAGAAGGAAGGTTCGAGATGCGTATATTGATGCAATAACGAAGGTTGCTTCTATATTGCAAATGCCAAGACTCACCTAACATTCAAAAGATTGCTCCTCATAAGAAACTCCTCGTTAGCAAAGTCACACCTGCTCACTATTGTTTGGCGAAGGCACACTCTCCCAAGGCAATTCATTGCTAAAACAGGAGCATTATGAATTTATGCAGAACGGACATACATCACACTTCCAGCCCATCAATCTCGGTCTGAATACCGTTGAGAAAGCGCGCCGCGTGCGCTCCGTCCATCTGCGTGTGATGAAACTGGAACGAAACGGTTAGCGTGGTTTTCAGAAAACCGCGCTTGTACTTAGCCCAAATCATAAACGGATTATTGAAGATTCCGCTGTACATTCCAACTGCGCCGTCAATTTCGAACTGCGCCAAAGCCGATGTTCCGATAACCATGCATTCGGTCAAATCGTGATTTTTGCAGCTTTCCGCCACTTGGCTAGTCAATTTCAGATAGCTTTGGTTGAATTCCGCCAAATCGGAGCTGAAGGGAATATCGCACGAACTTACCTCTCCCTCTCTATTGGCAACAATCGTATTCACGGCAATGCTATCGTACTGCATCAGTTTTCCGCCCACCGGAAGCAAATAGAACTCTTTAATTCCGCTCGCTACCCTTCCAACGCAATAGCACATCAGCATGTTGAATTTCAGACCCGTTTTCCGACTAATTTTTACAAGGCGCGAAACATTCAGCGTCTTAAAGAACGTTACCATCGGCATGGGAGCGTTCATCCACAAGTCAAAGGCTTGCGCCCTGCTCGTTTCCTTCGGATTTACTTCTTTCATACTCATTCTGATTATTTTTTTCGATGAATTAGGCAGCAAAATTAGCCATAGCATCAGAATCGGGATAGAACAAAAGAGACATTCAGACGGGATTTGCAAACAAATCTGAGTGCAGAGCCGTGTCTTTCAGCAGAACGGCCGGCGTACAACCGCTGAAATGCTTGAATTCGCGGCAGAAGTGCGACTGGTCTGAATATCCGCTTGCATAGGCTATCCGAGCCAGATTTACGTTCTGACAAGAATGGTTCTGCATCAAATACAAAGCCTTCTGAAAGCGGACGATTCGGGCATATTCCTTAGGATTGATGCCGACGAGCGAACTGAATTCCCTTTCGAACTGCTTCTTGCCAAGGCACGCGGCAGATGCCAAATCACCCACCGTTGTCTGCGGAAAGCCGAGAATTAGCCGTACAGAAGCATCAATTCGGTCGATTTTACGAAGCGTTTCGGTCTTGCAGCCGGCAAGTCGTGCCAGAAGCCAGTTTTCTATGAGATTTATGGCGGTTTCATCGCTCTCACAGTCTAAAATCCGTTCCGTAAGTTCGTTCAAACTTCGGTCTTCGAGATTGTAGCCAGATGTTTCAACATTATAGAAGAGCGACGTCGGAACGTTAAGAAACGCGCTCATGGCATGAGGATGAAAAACGACGACAATCATATCCAAACCGCCTTCGGAACACAGATGAGACGAAAAGTTAACCTGTCCGCTGATTGTAAGCCGGTCTTGCGCGACGCAAAATTCGGGGATATAGAGCGGTCTTTTCCTGTGGAAGATAATCTGTGTGCACCCGAGGGGAAAAGACAGCGTATTCAGCCTCATATCGCTTCTGAAAGCCCAATAGAAGCGTACGAAGGGCTGCAACATTCTGCAAGGCTTGTAAAATCTGAAATCATCTTGAATCATTCTACAAAACTAACGTTTTTTCTGCCGAATGGCGAAAAATGCGCTCTATTATCGCCAATTTCTATTGTTTCTGAAATAATTAACGTATTTTTGTAATAGCAAAATCTTTAAAACTTGGGATTTTATTATTACAAACACTTTTTAACTGCATATAAATATGATTTCATCTTTTAGTCTTGCTCATCGTTTCAAAAGAGGAATGTTAGAGATAGTTTCTGCAACACCAGATGATATATTGGATAAATATTTAGATCCTACTCAGACAGAAAAACTGCCTGAAGATGTGTGTTTCAAAGTTGCCGCTGGAAAAAAGGAATATGACCTCATTGGTTATTATCAAAACTGGCAGGTTTTTTATTCTCAAAAATTCATTGATGTTTTGTCTCAATTTGTCGATATGTCAGATAAATGCTGCCCTATTAAGATAGAAGGTATTGAACAGCAATATTATGTTATATACAATTTAAAAACATATCCTTTTTGGAACAGGGAAGAGACGATAACCATGAGTGATGATCCTTATTTCTTTGGGATTCAAGATGGCTCAATTCCTATTTTCGGGATTGAGGATACAGGTTATGTCATAGTATCGGAAAAAGTTAAAGACGCATTGTTAAAAAGTAAAATTTCAAATATTGATTTAAATGAAACTTTCGGATGTTCAATTGAGGAATACAAAAAAAATAAAAGAATCTAATTTTAAGCCTCAGATACATATATACGAAGATAAATAGGGCAAATCTTTAACAACATTCCCCACATCGCCACTAATTCATTGTGAGTTCCTTGGAGGTATCTTTTTTTTAGCCCCAAATAGGGAATTCGCTTCGGTCTCTCGCCCTTAATCAAGCGTAAGCTATGCCTGTAAGTTGAAAACGAAAAAGGGGATTGTACCATAAAAGGAGTATAGCAAAAACATCTCCCGCCCTTGTCTGCACGGATGTGCTCAAGAAAGCATACAAAAAAAGTACAACCCCCAAATGCAAAAGTAAATATTATTTTGATAAAAACAAAAAAAGGCTCTGGATTTTACTCCAAAGCCTTCTATTTTATGACATTGACGTGCTTTTAGTCGTTCAATTTAGCCTTGATGAACTCACGGTTAAGACGAGCGATGTTAGAGATTGACTCGCACTTAGGACAAACAGCCTCGCATGCGCGTGTGTTTGTACAGTTACCAAAGCCAAGCTCGTCCATACGCGCAACCATTGCCTTAGCACGCTTTGCACCCTCTGGACGGCCCTGTTGCAACAATGCCAACTGGCTAACCTTTGAAGATACGAACAACATTGCAGAACCGTTCTTACAAGCAGCAACGCAAGCACCGCAGCCGATACATGTTGCGCAGTCCATAGCCTCGTCGGCATCCTGCTTAGGGATAAGGATTGCGTTTGCATCCTGTGGCTGACCAGTACGAACTGAAGTGTAACCACCAGCCTGAATAATCTTGTCGAATGCAGAGCGGTCAACCATACAGTCCTTGATTACAGGGAAACCTGCTGAACGCCAAGGCTCTACAGTAATAACGTCGCCATCGTTGAACTTACGCATGTACAACTGGCAAGTTGTAGCGCCGCGTTCAGTCTTTCCGTGTGGAGTACCGTTGATGTAAAGAGAACACATACCGCAGATACCCTCGCGACAGTCGTGGTCGAATACGAATGGTTCCTGACCCTCGTTGATAAGCTCTTCGTTAAGCATATCAAGCATTTCAAGGAAAGAAGTGTCGTCTGGCACGTTCTTCATCTCATGTGTATCGAAGTGTCCCTTGTCCTTAGGACCATTCTGCTTCCAATACTTTATAGTAAAACTTATATTTTTAGCCATTTTGTTTAATCTTTAAGTTTGTTCGACAAATTAAATTAGTTCTTGTAGTTACGAGTCTGTACCTTGATAGCCTCATAGTGAAGCGGCTCCTTTATAAGTGTTGGAGCAACCTCGTCAGAGCCCTGATACTCCCAGCAACCTACATAGAAGTAGTTCTCATCGTCACGCTTAGCCTCGCCCTCTTCTGTCTGGTACTCCTCACGGAAGTGACCACCGCAGCTCTCGTTACGAGAAAGAGCATCGTATGCTACAAGTTCGCCCATTGTGATGAAGTCGCGCAAGTGGATAGCCTTGTCAAGCTCTACGTTCAAGCCCTCTTTTGTGCCCGGAATGAACAAGTTTGTCTCGAACTCCTTGCGAAGTTTCTTCAACAACTCAAGACCTTCCTTCAAGCCCTCGGCTGTACGTCCCATACCAACGTGCTCCCACATGATGTGACCAAGCTCCTTGTGGATAGAGTCAACAGAACGTTTACCCTTGATAGCCATCAACTTATCGATAGCCTCGTCTACGTTCTTCTCTGCCTCGGCAAATTCTGGAAGATCAGTTGAAAGACGTGGCCAGATTGTCTGGTCTGCCAAATAGTTCTGGATTGTGTAAGGCAATACGAAGTAACCATCAGCCAAGCCCTGCATCAACGCGCTGGCACCCAGACGGTTAGCACCATGATCAGAGAAGTTACACTCACCAATTGCGAACAATCCCTTGATTGAAGTCTGAAGCTCGTAGTCAACCCAGATACCACCCATTGTGTAGTGGATAGCAGGATAAATCATCATTGGGTTGTAGTACTCTACACCGTCAACAGTCTTTGCAAGCTCACCCGGATTAACGTCGGTGATTTCCTCGTACATATCGAACAAGTTACCGTAACGAGCACGGATCTCGTCGATACCAAGACGCTGGATAGACTCAGAGAAGTCGAGGAATACTGCAAGACCTGTATTGTTTACGCCGAAGCCCTTGTCGCAACGCTCCTTAGCTGCACGTGATGCAACGTCGCGTGGAACAAGGTTACCGAATGCAGGATAACGACGCTCCAAGTAGTAGTCGCGGTCAGCCTCAGGAATATCGCTACCCTGAATCTCGCCTGACTGAAGCTTCTTAGCATCCTCAAGCTTCTTAGGAACCCAGATACGACCATCGTTACGCAATGACTCTGACATCAGAGTAAGCTTTGACTGGTTGTTTCCGTGAACTGGGATACAAGTTGGGTGAATCTGTACATAAGAAGGGTTTGCGAAGTAAGCACCCTTACGATAGCACTGAACAGCTGCTGTACAGTTACATCCCATAGCGTTTGTTGAAAGGAAGTAAGCATTTCCGTAACCACCAGTTGCGATTACTACTGCGTTTGCAGAGAAACGCTCAAGCTTACCAGTTATAAGGTTCTTGGCAATGATACCGCGAGCACGACCGTCAACAATAACAACGTCCTCCATCTCGTAGCGAGTGTAGAGCTTAACCTTCTTTGCCTCTACCATGCGGCTAAGTGCTGAGTATGCACCAAGAAGAAGCTGCTGACCTGTCTGACCCTTTGCATAGAATGTACGAGATACCTGAGCACCACCGAATGAACGGTTTGCAAGCATACCGCCGTATTCGCGAGCGAATGGAACGCCCTGAGCAACACACTGGTCGATGATGTTGTTTGAAACCTCAGCCAGACGATAAACATTAGCCTCGCGAGCACGATAGTCGCCACCCTTTACAGTATCGTAGAACAAACGGTAAACAGAGTCGCCGTCGTTCTGATAGTTCTTGGCAGCGTTGATACCACCCTGTGCAGCGATAGAGTGTGCACGACGTGGAGAATCCTGAATACAGAAATTCAGTACGTTGAAGCCCATCTCGCCAAGAGAAGCGGCTGCAGATGCACCTGCAAGACCTGTACCTACAACGATTACATCAAGACGAAGCTTGTTCTTAGGATTCACCAATTTCTGGTGTGCCTTGTAATTGGTCCACTTTTCTGCTACTGGACCCTCTGGAATTCTTGAATCTATTGTTGACATAATGATTTTTCGAATTAAAATGAATGAATAAAACTATCAAGCAGCAAATATTGAGAACTTAACAACTACTGCAAGGAACATAAGGATAATGATTGTTGAGAATACAAAACCAATCATCTTCCAACGGTTAAACCAAATCTTACCGCTAACGCCAAGAGTCTGCATTGCGCTCCAGAAGCCGTGTGTAAGATGGAACCACAAGGCAATAAGCCATAGTACATAGATTACTGAGTAAACAGGCTGTTTGAATGTCTGCTCGATGAATGCATAGCCGTCAGATGGCTTTGGGGTGTCGAAAGGACCAGAGATGCCAGCCAACTCTGCAAACATCATATTGTACCAGAAATTGTACAAGTGCAGCAACATACCAAGAATGATGATAATACCAAGGACAAGCATGTTCTGTGAAGCCCACTCAACCTTCTCTGGCTTGTTTGTAACAGCATAGGCATTGTTACCGCGAGCCTTTCTGTTCTGGTAATTCAAAATGAAAGCCATAACGAAGTGAACGACTACCAGCGCGCCAAGTCCAATAGTAGCTGCAACAGCATACCAATTTGCGCCCAAGAACTCACAAATCATGTTGTAGCCCTCAGCAGAGAACAATGCTACTACGTTCATTGACGCATGGAACGTCAAGAACAAGATAAGGGCAATGCCCGATACAGACATCACAACCTTACGTCCAATTGAAGAATCAATTAACCACATAAATGATTAAAAATTTAAAGTTATTTTATTATTAATACAAATTTGTTCTTGCCTTCTTTGCGCAAAAGTATACTAAAAAAATGAAATTTTACGGAATATATAAGGTAAAAAATCAATCCCGACCTAAAAAAAGGCGTTTGACACTCGTATTTGCAAACTACACATTTCAAAAGAAAATAATTTTGTTTATTTTTGCGCTAATATTAAAATCGGACTTATGGAATTTAAATTTGATGTGATTGTTATCGGCGCAGGACACGCTGGATGCGAAGCAGCGGCAGCCTCCGCCAACATGGGAGCCAAGACTTGCCTTATTACCATTGACATGAACAAAATCGGACAGATGAGCTGTAATCCTGCCATCGGAGGCATCGCAAAAGGACAGATTGTCCGTGAAATCGATGCTCTCGGAGGTTTCATGGGCATCGTCACAGACCGAACAGCCATTCAGTTCCGAATGCTTAACCGCTCTAAAGGTCCGGCAATGTGGAGTCCGAGAGCACAGTGCGACCGTGGCAAGTTTATCTGGGCATGGCGCGAGATTCTCGAAAACACTCCTAACCTAAGCATCTGGCAAGATGTTGTAAAGGAAATAATAGTAAAGGGCGATGAAATCGTTGGAGTAAAGACGATCCTCGATGTTGAATTCTACGCAAAATCGGTCGTTCTCACCGCAGGAACATTCCTTAACGGACTTATGCACTTCGGAAAGACACAAGTTCCGGGCGGACGAGTTGCCGAGCCTGCCTCATACCATCTTACCGAATCGATAACTGCTCATGGCATCAACGCGGCACGAATGAAGACTGGAACTCCGGTGCGAATTGATGCACGAAGCGTTGATTTCTCGAAAATGGAGATTCAGGACGGCGAAAACGACTTTCACAAGTTCTCATATATGGGCGAATCGCGAAAACTGAAGCAACTTCCGTGCTGGACTTGCTACACAAATTCCGAAGTTCACAGAATCCTTAACGAAGGTCTGCCCGACTCCCCTCTCTACAACGGTCAAATCAAGAGTATCGGTCCGAGATACTGTCCGAGCATAGAGACAAAAATCGTAACGTTCCCCGATAAAGAACAGCATCCGCTATTTCTCGAGCCCGAAGGCGAAACGACACAGGAGATGTATTTGAACGGTTTCTCGTCTTCACTTCCGATAGATATTCAGTTGAATGCTCTGAAAAAAATTCCGGCTTTTGAGAATATCCAGCTCTATCGCCCGGGATATGCAATTGAATACGATTTCTTCGACCCTACGCAGCTCACGCACACGCTCGAATCGAAGATTCTGAAAGGCTTGTTCTTTGCCGGACAGGTAAACGGCACAACTGGCTACGAGGAAGCTGGCGGCCAAGGAACAATTGCCGGAATAAACGCAGCTCTGCGTTGCAGCGGAAACAAGACTTTCACTCTCGGACGCGACGAAGCATATATTGGCGTTCTCATCGACGATTTGGTAACAAAGGGCGTGGACGAGCCATACCGAATGTTTACTTCGAGAGCCGAATACAGAATCTTGCTCAGACAAGACGATGCTGATGCTCGCTTGACAGAAAAAGCATTCAACATCGGACTTGCAACTTCTGCCCGTTTTGAGTATTTCAAGAAGAAAGAAAAACAGATGAACGACATCGTTGAATTCTGTCAAAATTTCTCAATCAAGCCAGACAGAAAAAATCCGTTTCTTGAGCAAGTCGGTGCTACCCCTATCAAGCAAGGTTGCAAGCTAATCGATTTGATTAGCCGCCCTCAGATTGGCATCGAAAACATATCTTCGCAAATCGAATCTTTCAGAAACCTTCTCGACAAGCTTGATGACAGAAAAGACGAAATTATCGAAGCCACCGAGATACAGATAAAATACAAAGGTTACATCGAACGAGAGAAACTTGTGGCGGACAAAATGCAGCGTTTGGAGAACATCAAAATCAAGGGTCGCTTCAAGTACAACGAGATTCAGAATCTCTCGACCGAGGCTCGCCAGAAGCTCACGAAAATCGACCCCGAATCTCTGGCTCAGGCAAGTCGAATTCCGGGCGTTTCACCGAGCGATATCAACATCCTGCTCGTGCTCCTCGGGAGGTGATTTTAGGCTGGGTTTCACGTGAAACAATTTGTTTCACAAAACTTATAACCATCCGTCAAATCAAGAAGTTACAAAAGTTTATTAAAGCATTTTTTGCTGAAGTTATACTTTAACACCACACTATCATGAGCGAGCAGAAAGCGTCTTCTTACAAGGATTACATCATGGGCATCGTACACAATTTACCAGAGTGTCCGGGATGCTACCAGTACCTCAACGAGGAGGGAGAAATTATCTATGTTGGCAAGGCAAAGAACCTAAAAAGAAGAGTTAGTTCTTACTTCAACAAGAACCAGATTTCGAACAAAACGAGGATGCTTGTAAGCAAGATTCGAGACCTGAAATATGTGGTTGTAAACACAGAAGAGGATGCTCTTTTGCTCGAAAATAATCTCATAAAAAAGTACAAGCCGAGGTATAATATTCTTCTTAAAGATGACAAAACCTACCCTTCTATTTGTGTAAGCAACGAGTATTTTCCACGCGTTTTTAGCACCCGAAAAACGGAAAGAAATGGCGCAACCTACTACGGTCCGTACTCGCATATTTCGACAATGTACACGCTTCTTGAACTAATTAAAAAGCTGTATCCTTTGCGGACCTGCAACCTCGTTTTGTCTCCAGAAAACATAAAATCCGGCAAGTTTTCGCCTTGTTTGGAGTATCATATAAAGAACTGTTTAGGACCTTGTATTGCAAAACAGAGCCACGAAGAATACATCGAAAACATCCGTCAGATTAAAGAAATTCTGAAAGGAAACACGCACGAAATAGAGAAAGAAATGTACGAAAAGATGCTTCAGCTTTCGGAAGAAATGCGTTTTGAAGAGGCTGAAATCATCAAAAAGAAGTACATGATTCTCGAAAATTACAGGGCAAAAAGCGAGGTCGTAAGTCAGATTTTGCATAATATAGATGTGTTCTCAATCGGCATTGACGAGGATAATGCGTTTATAAATTACCTGCATATAACCAATGGCGCGATTAACCAAGCATTCACTTTTGAGTACAAAAAGAGGCTCGATGAAACCAAAGAAGAACTGCTTTTGATGGGTATAATCGAGATGCGCGAGCGTTATAAAAGCACCTCGAAAGAGATTATCGTACCGTTCGAAATTGAGTCGGAACTGAATAATATCACGTTTACCGTGCCGCAAAGAGGCGATAAAAAGAAGCTTCTCAGCCTGTCGGAAATGAACGTAAAGCAATACCAGTTCGACCGAATAAAGCGCGCAGAAAAGCTAAATCCAGAGCAGAAAAGCACCAGTCTGATGAAAGAATTACAAGACGCTCTGAAGCTAAAACAGCTGCCAATGCACATAGAATGCTTCGATAATTCGAATATTTCGGGCGAATATGCCGTAGCAGGCTGCGTTGTATTCAAAAAAGCAAAGCCAAGCAAGTCTGATTACCGCAAATTCAACATAAAAACGGTCGAAGGTCCCGATGATTACGCATCTATGCGCGAGGTGGTTTATCGCAGATATTCGCGCCTTGTGGAGGAAAATCAGCCTCTGCCCGACCTTATTATTGCCGATGGCGGAAAGGGACAGATGGAGGCTATAAGAAGCGTTGTAGAGGACGTTTTGCACCTTGATATAGCCATCGCAGGACTTGCAAAGAACGACAAACACCGCACGTCAGAACTACTCTTCGGCAACCCTCCGGCAACAATTGGAATCGACATAAAGTCGCGTCTTTTCAAGTTTCTGACGCAAATTCAAGACGAAGTTCACCGATATGCCATCACTTTCCACAAGGATAAGCGAAGCAAAGCACAGACAAAATCGGAACTCGACGACATAAAAGGCATCGGAGAAAAGACAAAAAATGCCCTTCTGAAGCATTTCAAGAGCGTAAAACGCATAAAAGAAGCGTCTTTCGCCGACCTGAAAACCGCTGTTGGAGAGAACAAGGCAGGCATCATCGCGGAGTATTTCGGTATGCCAAAAGAGTAAATTTTCCGCATAAAAATAGCATCTATATAGAATATTGTTTATCTTTGTAAATAAAACATTACAATGAGAGTTGTTATACAAAGGGTTTCGAAAGCAAGTGTAACCATCAACAACAGCGTTAAATCGGCTATCGGAAAGGGCTTGCTAATCCTCGTAGGGGTAGAAGAAACCGACACTCCAGAAGACGCCGAATGGCTCTGTAAAAAGGCTGTAAACATGCGTATTTTTGACGATGAAAACGGCGTAATGAACAAATCAGTCCTCGATATCGGCGGCGAAATCATCGTTGTAAGTCAGTTTACACTCATGGCATCGACCAAGAAAGGCAACCGTCCGTCGTACATAAGAGCCGCAAGACATGAGATTTCGATACCTCTCTACAACAAATTCTGCGAGATAATGGAGCACGAATTGGGCAAACCGATAGGAACGGGCGAATTTGGCGCAGATATGAAGGTTGAGTTGCTTAACGATGGCCCTGTAACCATCATTATGGATAGCAAAAACAAGGAATAAAATGACGATAGAAGAGGCTCAGAAGCAAGTTAATGAGTGGATTCGCCAGTACGGCGTGAGATACTTCAACGAGCTTACAAACATGGCTTGCCTTACCGAAGAGGTGGGCGAACTGGCACGAATAATGGCAAGAACATACGGCGAACAATCGTTCAAAGAGGGCGAAAAGCACGATTTAGACGATGAAATGGCGGATGTTTTGTGGGTTCTGATATGTCTTGCCAATCAGACGGGGGTAGACCTTACAGAGGCTTTTAAAAAGAATCTTGAGAAGAAAACATCGCGCGATAAAGAAAGACATTTGAATAATACAAAACTGAAATAATTATGGAAACAAACAAGTACGAGGAAGCTTTGAAGCAGTATAATACTGCACTCAACGACGAGGCTGTAAAGGCTAAGGTTGAGAGAATTATCAGCGAAAGACTGGCTGAAAACCGCACTCCAGAGACAATGAAGTTCTTGTTTAACAGCATCGAACTTACATCTTTGAGCTGTACCGACAGCGACGAGAGCATCTTGAAAATGGTTGAGAAAGTAAACAGTTTCGATGCCGACCACACCGATTTGGGACACGTTGCAGCCATCTGCGTCTACCCTAATTTCGCTAAAATCGTAGCCGATTCACTCGAGGTTGACGGCGTAGAAATCACTTGTGTATCAGGTGCTTTCCCTTCTTCACAGACATTCCAAGAGGTTAAGGTTGCCGAGACAGCCCTTGCCATTAAGGACGGAGCAACAGAAATCGACATCGTTCTGCCTGTTGGTCAGTTCTTGGCTGGTGATTATGAGGGTGTTGCCGACACAATTTCTGAATTGAAGGCTATCTGCGGCGAGAAATCGCTTAAGGTAATCCTCGAGACTGGCGCGCTGAAAACTGCTGAAAACATCAAGAAAGCAGCCATCATCGCAATGTATGCCGGAGCCGATTACATCAAGACTTCTACCGGAAAAATCTCTCCTGCAGCCACTCCAGAGGCAGCTTACGTTATGTGCGAGGCTATCAAGGAATACAAGGAGAAGACTGGCGTTCAGATTGGATTTAAGCCTGCCGGCGGCATGAAGACCATCGACGATGCCCTAACCTACTACACAATCGTTAAGGAAGTTCTTGGCAACGAGTGGGTTAACAACAAGATGTTCCGCCTTGGAACAAGCAGCTTGGCAAACCTTATCTACAAGGAGCTGACTAAGAGCACAGAGAATTATTTCTAATCGAAAATTAGCGATAAAAATCTTTGATTTATACAATAAAAACGGGACTAAATACACGATTTAGCCCCGTTTTTTATTTCTTGAATCTATAATTTTCGGTCTGTTACAAACTTAAGATATTCGAAAAGCGAATCGCGAATATCGCTATCAGGGAAGGTACAGAGAATATCTTTCGCCTTCTGTTCGTACTGTTTCATCACCGATTCGGCATACTCTATTCCGCCGTTTTCTATGGCAAATTTCATCAGTTTTTCGCGCTCTTCCTCGGTAGATTCGAGGCTTTTTACCTTCATCGCAAGTTCGCGATATGCAGCATCTGTGCTTTTATTAACGGCATAAATGGCAGGCAGAGTGAGCTTGCCTTCGCGCATATCGTTGCCCGTAGGCTTGCCTATTTCGGACGATGAAATGTAGTCGAAAATATCATCTTTTATCTGAAAACAGATACCTAAAAGTCTGCCAAATTCGCGTATTTTAGCGATATTTTCGTCGGACGCACCCGCGCTTACGGCTCCCATTTCGGCACTTGCCGCAAAGAGAACGGCTGTTTTCTTCTCGATTACATCGAGGTATTTCTCTTCCGAAATATCCTTGTTGTCGATGTTTTCAATCTGTTTTATCTCGCCTTCTGCCAATAGCTGACCGAGGATGCTCACAATGTTAACTATCCGGCAATCATTCGTCTTGGCTGAATTCAGAAGAGCCGAAGACAGAAGATAATCGCCCATAAGAACAGATAACCGATTATCAAACAGAGAGTTAACACTTCTTTGTCCTCTTCGTCTGTCGCTTTCATCAACCACATCATCATGCACAAGGCTTGCCGTATGCAGCAGTTCGAGAGTGACTGCCGAATACAGAGTCTTGTCGTTTATCTCACCGTTAAGCTTCGCTGTCAAGAGAACCAGAATGGGGCGCATCTGCTTTCCCTTTTTCTGATGAATGAATTGTAAAATCTTATTTATCAGATTATTATCATGCACAAAGCATTTGTCAAAGACAACATTAAACGCCTCTAACTCTTTCTCAACGGGTTTTCTTATAAAACTAATCTGATCCATAAATATAATAGTTGCAAATTTACTAATAAAATGATTGTAAATCATATTTTTTAGTTACTTTTACATCTCAAAGTTAAAATAAATGGAAAAACTATTCTTACTCGATGCCTACGCGCTCATCTACAGAGCCTACTACGCGCTTATACGAACTCCAAGAATAAACTCAAAAGGGCTGAACACATCGGCAATACTCGGTTTTGTCAACACTCTTGAGTATGTTCTTAATAATGAGAATCCTACGCACATCGGCATCGCCTTCGACCCGAGCGGAAAGACATTCCGCCACGAGATGTACGAACCTTACAAGGCTCAAAGAGAGTCAACTCCCGAAGATATAAAACTTTCTGTTCCGATAATAAAGAAGATTATCGAGGCTTACAATATTCCTATTCTGGAAGTTGCTGGTTTCGAGGCAGATGACGTTATCGGAACGCTTTCGCATCAGGCTGATGAGAGAGGAATCCAGACGTTCATGCTCACGCCCGACAAGGACTACGGTCAGCTGGTTACCGAAAACGTGAAGATGTTCCGCCCGAAACATACTGGCGGCTACGAGGTTATGGGCATAGAGGAGGTGAAGAAGAAATTCGGCATTGAGAATACCGACCAAGTTATAGACTTCCTCGGACTTATGGGCGATGCGTCCGACAACATTCCGGGGTGTCCGGGTGTTGGCGAAAAGACAGCACAGAAAATAATCAGCGAATTTGGAAGCATCGAAAATCTTCTTAACAGCACCGAACAGCTGAAGGGTGCTCTGAAGAAAAAGGTCGAAGAGAACAAAGAGCTGATTTCGCTTTCGAGAGTTCTCGCCACAATCCGAAAAGATGTTCCTATAACTCTCGACATGGAAAACCTGAAAATCGCCAAACCGAACGAGGAGGAGTTGAGAAAACTTTTTGAGGAACTCGAATTCAGCAAACTTCTAAACAAGGTTTTGGGCGTTAAGCCGAAGACGGTCGAAAAAGGCCCAATTCAGGGCGATTTGTTCGGCGGATTCGCGGCAGACGTTCAAGAAGAAAAAACCGAAAGCAAGCAGACTACACTTTCGGATATAGAGCATAAATACATTCTTGCTGACAATCAAGAGATTGAAGATAATCTTTTGCGAAATATTTTGTCACAAAAAGAAGTCTGTTTCGACACCGAAACGACCGGAACAGACCCGATGAACGCCGACATTGTGGGTATGAGCTTCAGTTTTGCCGAAAACGAGGCTTACTACGTTCCGCTAAGCAAAAACAGAGACGAGGCGCAAACGACACTCAACAAATTCAAGCCGTTCTTCGAAAATGAAGAAATCTGCAAGGTTGGTCAGAACATGAAGTACGACATGCTCGTTCTGATGAACTACGGCATCAAGGTTAAGGGCAAGATGTTCGACACGATGGTGGCTCATTATGTGATACAACCCGAGTTGCGTCACAACATGGACTACATGGCTTCTACCCTACTCAACTACACCACCATTCACATCGAGGAGATTATCGGAGCAAAGGGCAAGAACCAAAAGAACATGCGCGACCTCTCGCCAAACGACGTTTACGAATATGCTTGCGAGGATGCCGACGTAACTCTGAAACTGAAACACATCCTTGCCGACAAACTGAAGGAGAAGGAATGTGAAGATTTGTTCTACAATATCGAGATGCCTCTCGTGCCTGTTCTTACAAAGATGGAATACGACGGCGTTTGTCTCGACACCGAGTCTCTAAAGGAAAGTGCAAAAAGATTCACAGAGGAACTAATAAATATCGAAAAGGAGATAACCGAACTTGCCGGTCAGGAGTTTAACATCTCGTCGCCGAAGCAAGTAGGCGAAATCCTCTTCGACAAGATGAAGATTGTAGAGAAACCGAAAAAGACGAAAACTGGTCAGTACGTCACATCCGAGGAGGTTCTGCAATCGCTCAAAGGCAAGCACAAAATCGTTGAGCGCATTCTCGACTATCGCGGACTGAAGAAGCTTCTCAGCACATACATCGAGGCTCTCCCGGAGCTGATAAATCCGCGCACGGGTAAGATTCATACATCTTTTAATCAGACTGTTACGGTAACGGGCAGACTGAGTTCGAGCAATCCTAACCTGCAGAACATTCCTATCCGCGACGACAACGGAAAGGAAATAAGAAAGGCATTCATTCCCGAAGAAGGATGCCAGTTCTTCTCTGCCGATTACTCGCAGATTGAGCTTAGAATAATGGCTCATCTTAGCGGCGATGCCAACATGATTGAGAGCTTTAACGAAGGCCTCGATATCCATGCTGCTACGGCTGCAAAAATATACAAAAAGGACGTTAGCGAGGTTACAAAGACAGAGCGAAGCAAGTCAAAGACAGCCAACTTCGGCATCATTTACGGCATCAGCGTGTTTGGTCTTGCCGAGCGTATGATGGTTCCGCGCGCCGAGGCTAAAGAGCTGATTGACGGATATTTCGCCACCTTCCCGAGCGTTAAGGAGTACATGAACAAGAGCATCGAGGTGGCTCGCGAAAAGATGTACACCGAGACTATCTTCAAGCGTCGCTGCTATCTGCCCGACATCAATTCGGGCAACTCTGTTGTTCGCGGATATGCCGAGCGCAACGCCATAAACGCACCTATCCAAGGTAGCGCTGCCGACATCGTAAAAGTGGCAATGATAAACATTTACAATCGCTTCGAGAGAGAGGGTATCCGCTCAAAGATGATTCTTCAGGTGCACGACGAACTTAACTTCAGCGTATATCCCGATGAGAAAGAGAAGGTTGAGCAGATTGTAATTGAGGAGATGGAGAATGCCTACAAGATGAAAGTTCCGTTGAAGGCTGATTGCGGCTGGGGCAAAAACTGGCTGGAGGCACACTAAATGGCACTATCCTCCCCCGAATTCATTATTTTTTACTATTTTTGCGAACTGAAATTTTAATTAGATAATAATAAGACTAAAATATGGCATTAAAAGCAGGTATTGTAGGACTTCCAAACGTTGGAAAGTCTACCCTATTCAACTGTTTGTCAAGTGCTAAGGCACAGGCGGCAAACTTCCCTTTCTGTACCATCGACGCACAGCTCGGACAGGTATCTGTACCAGATGAGCGACTCACAAAGCTGGCTGAACTTGTTCATCCGGGACGCATCGTTCCAGCCACTTGCGAGATTGTTGACATCGCAGGTCTTGTTAAGGGTGCAAGCAAGGGCGAAGGTCTTGGAAACCAGTTCCTTGGCAACATTCGCGAGACCGACGCAATCATCCATGTTCTGCGTTGTTTCGACAACGACAACATCGTTCATGTTGACGGAAAGGTGAACCCTGTTCACGACAAGGAAGTTATCGACACCGAACTTCAGTTAAAGGACTTGGAAACAGTTGAGAACAGACTGAAGAAGGTCGAGAAGATTGCCAAAATAGGTAACGACAAGAATGCCAAAATAGAATACGGAGTGCTTGCTGCATACCAGAAGGCTCTGATGGAAGGCAAGAGCGCGCGTACCGTCTCTTTCGAGAGCGAGGACGAGCAGGAGATTGCAAAGAATCTCTTTCTTCTAACCTCAAAGCCAGTGCTTTACGTCTGCAACGTAGACGACAAGAGCGCGGCATCGGGCAACGAATATGTTGAGCAGGTTAAAGAGGCTGTAAAAGATGAGAATGCCGAAATTCTGGTCATCTCGGCTCAGACCGAGGCTGATATTTCAGAACTCGAGTCGTACGAAGAGAAGCAGATGTTCCTCGAAGACCTCGGCTTGAAACAGTCTGGCTGCGACCGACTTATCAACTCAATCTACCACCTTCTGAACCTTCAGACATTCATCACGGCTGGCGAGATGGAGGTTAAGGCTTGGACATTCCACAAGGGCTGGAAAGCTCCTCAATGTGCAGGCGTTATCCACACCGACTTCGAGAAGGGATTCATCCGCGCCGAGGTGATAAAGTACGAAGACTACATCAAGTACGGAAGCGAGGCTGCCGTTCGCGAGGCAGGAAAACTCGGCGTAGAGGGCAAGGAGTATGTTGTGCAGGACGGCGACATCATGCACTTCCGCTTCAACGTATAAAACTTTGCCGGTATGATGAATCTTCTTTATTTCATAAACTGGAACCCAAGCCTTGAGTTGTTCCGCATCGGTCCTTTCTCGGCAAGATACTATGGTGTTTGCTGGATTATGGGACTCGCGCTGGGTTACTTCATTGTTAAATGGCTGTACGAGAAGCAGAAGATAAAGCAGGAACTGTTCGACCCTCTGTTTACATACTGCTTCTTGGGCATCTTTATCGGTGCGCGACTGGGACATTGCCTGTTCTACGACTTCGGATATTTCTCGAACCATCTTATAGAGATGTTTTTGCCAATACGCGAGGTGTTCGACCCTAACCACGCACAATGGTTCTTGGGCTGGATTCCATGCACGCACGGCGGCTGCGGATGGGACGTTATTGGATATCAAGGACTTGCAAGCCACGGCGGAACAATAGGAATCATTATCGCGTTGCTGTTGTATGTAAGATGGTCGAAGCTGAACGTTATGCGAGTGCTCGACAACATCGCGATAGCCACTCCGGTTACAGCATGCTTCATCAGACTGGGCAACCTTATGAATTCTGAGATTATCGGCTGCCCTACCAATGTGCCTTGGGCGTTTATCTTCCACAGAGTAGATGAGGTTCCGCGACATCCGGGACAGCTTTACGAAGCCATAGCCTACTTCATCATTCTCTTGGTTGGGCTTTATCTCTACAAGAAGCACGAAGAAAAGGTTGGCACGGGATTCTTCTTCGGATTCTGCCTTGCTTCAATCTTCACGTTCCGCTTCTTTGTTGAGTATGTTAAGGAAGTACAAGAAGATTTCGAAAACGGAATGTTATTCGACATGGGACAGATTCTCAGCATCCCATTCATCATAATCGGATTCTATTGCATGTTTGGCGGAAGCCTCTGCAAGAAATTCGGCGAGAAGAAATAAAGATTTTTAGTTCGAGGGGAAACGGTGTGAAACATTGTTTCCCCTCGATTGTTTCACAAGAAACAAAAAGTTATAAACACGCTGTTGATAATCAGAAATCGTCTGTTTGTGTGGATTTTGGCGGTTATCAACAGAAAATACGGTTGTTTTCCACAGATTTTAGCCTTGTTTTAAACAAAACGGTGATTTTCAGACGGTTTTTCAACATCGGCAAAGCGTTTTAGTTTGGAAACAAAAAGAAATCGGAAAATGACGTTTAGAAAAAATCAGAAGGCGTATCGTGCGCCGGTAATAAACATTCCCTGATAGCCGTAGCCTGTTTCGAAGAAGCCTTTCAGCTTGCGGCCGCCAAACTCAAAGCCGAGGGGCATTATCTGATATGCCAGATTAACCTCGTTGCTAACCTCACGCTTGTCGCCCGGCATCTTAATGAATCCTACATGGTCGAAAGACGGACCGAGGGCAACCTTGGCATAGAAGCTGAAGTGGTCGCGATGTATGGCATTTACTCTGCCGGCAACCATAAAGGCAAACACGTTACGGTCTTTTTTGTTTAAAACCTCTGGAGAAAACTCCATAACATCGCCTCCAGAATATGAATGGAAAACAAAAAATCCGCCAACCGACAGCCAATGGTTAAAACTGTGCATATATTGTACGGCTATCGGAGTAACACGAACATGGTAATACGGATTGTTATAAAAACCGTCTTCATTATAGCCCCAATCCATTACAGGCACATACGGATACGGAGCAATTCCGATGCTGACAGACACTTCGTCTTTAAGTTCCTGAGCCGACAGATTTGTACTCAAGGCACACACCGCAGCAAGCACGGCAATCATTTTTCTGACTGATTTCATTTTTGCACTAATTCTAAAAATATTAAGCAAACGCAAAATTATAGCATTTTTATTCCCCTAACGAACAAAAAGCATTATTTTTGTTGCTCAAACAAAAATGACGATACAATAATGGCAAGAGAAGATGTGGTAATGACTCCGATGATGAAGCAGTTTATGGATTTGAAGGACAAGAATCCCGATGCCATCCTGCTGTTCAGATGCGGCGACTTTTACGAAACATATTGCGAAGACGCGGTTACTACTGCCGACATAACCGGCATAACCCTTACAAAGCGTAACAACGGCGGAAAGGGAACGGTTATCGAGATGGCTGGATTTCCGCATCACGCTCTCGACACATACCTGCCAAAACTGATACGCGCCGGACATCGCGTTGCCATCTGCGACCAGCTCGAAGACCCTAAGCTGACAAAGAAGCTGGTTAAGCGTGGCATTACCGAGCTTGTAACGCCGGGCGTGGCTATGGGCGACAATGTTCTCAACTACGACGAGAACAACTTTCTTGCTGCCCTTCATTTTAACAAGAACATAATCGGTATTGCCTTCCTCGATATCTCTACAGGCGAGTTTCTTACAGCCGAAGGCACATCCGACTATATAGACAAGCTTCTTGGCAACTTCTCGCCAAAAGAGGTGCTCTTCAGACGCGGATACAAGGAGCTGTTCCAGAGCACGTTCGACTCTAAGCTATATACTTTCGAGATGGACGACTGGGTGTTTACCGAGTCGCAGGCATACGACAAGCTGATAAAGCATTTCGATACAAAGAACCTGAAGGGATTCGGCATAGAGCATCTGCGCAACGGAATTGTAGCTGCCGGAGCAATCCTGCAATATCTTGAGATGACTCAGCACACGCAGATTGGCCATATCACGTCAATCTCGCGTATCGAAGAGGACAAATATGTGCGCCTCGACAAGTTTACGATACGCAGTTTGGAGCTGATGAACACCATGAACGAGGGCGGCAACAGTCTTCTGTCGGTCATAGACCGCACTATTTCGCCCATGGGAGCCCGAATGTTGAAGAGGTGGATAGTATTCCCACTCAAGAGCGTTTCGGCGATAAATGAGCGTCTTGACGTGGTCGAGTACTTCTTCCGCGAGCCCGACTTCAAGGAGTGCATAACCGAGCAGATGCAACTTGTGGGCGATATTGAGCGAATAATCTCGAAAGTTGCCACAGGGCGAGTGTCGCCGCGCGAGCTTGTGCAACTAAAGATTGCACTTCAGGCTACACAGCCGATAAAGTCGGCGTGCGAACATTCTGCCAACGACCGTCTGAAGCGTATCGGCGAACTTCTTAACGACTGTTCCATCATTCGCGAGCGCATAGCCAAGGAGATTGTAAACGACCCTCCGCTGTTGGTTGCCAAGGGCGGCGTTATTGCCGATGGGGTTAATGCCGAACTCGACGAACTGCGACGCATAGCCTTCTCGGGCAAGGACTATCTTCTTCAGATTCAGCAGAGGGAGATTGAGGCTACGGGCATATCGAGCCTTAAGATAGGCTACAACAACGTTTTCGGCTATTATATCGAGGTCAGAAACACATACAAGGACAACGTGCCGTCCGACTGGATAAGAAAGCAGACACTTGCCAACGCCGAGCGTTACATCACTCAGGAACTGAAGGAATACGAGGACAAGATTCTGGGCGCGGAAGAGAAGATTCTGACGCTCGAGACGCGCTTGTTCAACGAACTTGTGCAGGACATCTCGGGCTATATTCCTGCCATTCAGGTTAATGCCACACAGCTTGCCAACCTCGACTGTCTGCTGTCGTTTGCAATAGCGGCGCAGGAGAACAGATATATCCGCCCAGAGATTGACGAGAGTCTGGTTATCGACATAAAGCAAGGCAGACACCCTGTTATCGAGAGGCAGCTTCCGCTAGGCGAGAAATACATAGCCAACGATATTCTGCTCGACAGCGACAAACAGCAGATTCTGATAATTACCGGTCCTAACATGGGCGGTAAATCGTCGGTTCTGCGACAGACAGCCCTCATCACCCTTCTGGCTCAGATTGGCTGCTTTGTGCCTGCCGAGAGCGCGCGCATTGGCGTGGTAGACAAGATTTTTACGCGTGTGGGCGCAAGCGACAACATCTCGGTGGGCGAATCGACCTTCATGGTAGAGATGAGCGAGGCTTCGAACATCCTCAACAACATAACATCGCGCTCACTCGTGCTCTTCGACGAGCTGGGACGAGGCACATCAACCTACGACGGAATATCTATTGCATGGGCAATAGTAGAGTATATCCACGAGAACAAGAAGGCTAACGCGCGCACGCTCTTTGCCACTCACTATCACGAACTTAACGAGATGTGCAAGAACTTTAAGCGCATAAAGAACTACAACGTGGCGGTTAAGGAGATTGACAACAAGGTTATCTTCCTGCGCAAGCTTGTCGAGGGCGGAAGCGAGCACTCGTTCGGTATCCATGTTGCCAAGATGGCTGGTATGCCAAAGCAGATAGTATCGCGCGCCAACACCATTCTGAAGGAGCTCGAAAGCAAGTATCAGGGCGACGGCAACGGCAAGGCAAAGAGCATAAGCAAGCCGTCGAAGAGCAGCGGAATGCAGCTGAGTTTCTTCCAGCTCGACGACCCTGTTCTATGCCAAGTGCGCGACGAGATTCTGGGCATAGACGTAAACAATCTTACTCCACTCGAGGCACTTAACAAGCTTAACGAGATAAAAAAGATAGTAAAGGGGAAATAAAACTCCGCTATACCCGATTGTATATTTATTCTG